>DATCXL010000576.1:0-2691 GCA_036565825.1 Mycobacteriales bacterium | reverse complement strand
GCGGGCAGTTTCGCCGAGATCACCGAGGCGCTGACGGTGCTGGCCGCCGGTTGCGCGTCGACCGCGTGGTGTGCCTCGATCGCCGCCACCCTGGGTCGGATGGCCGCCTACCTGCCCGCGGAGGGCCAGAGCGAGGTCTGGGCGCGGGGCCCGGACGCCTTCATCTGCGGTGCGCTGATGCCCGCGGGAAGGGCCGAGTCGGTGGACGGCGGCTACCGGGTCAGCGGTGAGTGGGCGTACATGAGCGGCGTGGAGTTCTCCGACTGGGCGCTGGTCTGTTCTACGGTCGCCGTCGGTGAACGGCCCGAGGTCCGGTTCTTCCTGGTGCCCAGGAGCGCCTACCGCATCACCGACACCTGGTTCAACCTGGGTATGCGGGGCACCGGCAGCAACACGCTGGTGCTCGGCGAGACGTTCGTGCCCGGTTCGCGTTCGTTCACCCGCGACGAGTTGGTCGAGGGCCGGGCGGCCGACGCCACCGCGGCCTGCCACAACGTTCCACTCAGGGCGGTGAACAGCCTGTCCTTCGCCGCGCCGGCGTTGGGAGCGGCCCGTGGTGCGGCCCGGACGTGGTCGGCTCTGGTCGCGCCAAAGATCCGGGCGTTCACCGGCAACAACCGGATCTCCGGTGGGGACCGGGGAACCCTGGAGATCGCGTTCGCCCGGGCGACCGGCGAGATGGACGCCGCGCAACTGCTGGTCGATCGCGCCGCCGGCATCGCCGACCAGGGTGCGGTCACCGTCGAACACACTCTGCGCAACGCCCGCGACTCGGCCGTCGCGGTGGACCTGCTTGCCTCGGCGGTGAACCGGCTGTTCCGGGTGGTCGGCACCAGGGGCCAGTCCGAGGGCCATCCGTTCCAACGGTTCTGGCGGGACGTGCACACCGCGACCGGTCACACCGTGCTCCAGGTCGATCCGGCCGCGAGCGCCTACGGAAACCACGTGCTGCTGCGGGAGACGTGACCACCGCGCCGGCACCGGGGCCCGACCGGACAGGGGACCGACGGAACAGGGGAACCAGACATGACACAGACCATCGGCCAGCGCGACACCACCGACTGGGTGCTCTGTCCGGGCTGTCGGATGCCCGTGTACGGGCGGCGGTGGACCCGTAACCTTCGGGTCTGCCCGGACTGTGGTGCCCACCAGCGGCTCACCGCGCCACAGCGGCTCGACCAACTGTCCGATCCGGACGCGATGGAACCGCTCGGGCTGACCGCCGACGACCACGATCCGCTCGGTTTCGTGGACAGCCGGCCGTACACCGAACGCATCGACGAGGCCCGGGTGCGAACCGGGATGGACGAGGCCGTGCTGTGCGTGCGGACCACGATCGAGGGCAACCCGGTGGTGGTGGCCGCCATGGACTTCCGGTTCATGGGCGGCAGTCTGGGCAGTGCCGTCGGCGAACTGATCACACTGGCGGCCGAGACCGCGCTGGCCGAGCGGGTGCCGTTCCTGGTGGTCACCGCCTCGGGTGGGGCGCGGATGCAGGAGGGTGCCCTGTCGCTCATGCAGATGGCCAAGACGAGTGCGGCGATGGCCCGTCTGGACGAGGCCGGCATCCTCACCATCTCGCTGGTGACCGATCCGACCTTCGGCGGCGTGGCCGCGTCCTTCGCCACCCTGCCAGACGTGATCATCGCCGAACCCGACGCCAGGTTGGGCTTCGCCGGCCGGCGGGTGATCGAGCAGACCATCAGACAGAAACTGCCCCCGCGGTTCCAGACCGCGGGCTTCCTTCTGGAGCGGGGATTCGTCGACATGGTCGTGCCGCGGTCGAGGCTGCGGCACGAGCTGGGCAGGCTGCTGCGCGCCGGGGCGACCGAATCGGCCACCGTTCCCGAAGCGGCCAACGTGCCCGAACGTCAGCCCACACCAGCATCCGGGTCGATGGTCTACCGGGCCGACCTGCTCCGCGAGTCCGATGCCTGGTACCAGGTACACCAGGCCCGCAGGCTGGACCGACCGACCGCCCTGGAGTACCTGTCGCTGGCCTTCACCGACTTCCAGGAGTTGCACGGGGACCGGATCTCCGGCGACTGTCCCGCCGTGGTCGGCGGTGTCGCCTGGTTGGACGGCCGTCCGCTGGTCGTGATCGGACAACAGAAGGGCCACACCCCCGAGGAACTGACCCAGCGCAACTTCGGGATGCCCACACCGGCCGGCTACCGGAAGGCAGCCCGGCTGATGCGGCTGGCCGACAAGCTCCGGCTTCCCCTGGTCACGCTGGTGGACACCCCGGGGGCCTATCCCGGTGCCGACGCCGAGGAACGCGGGCAGGCGGTGGCGATCGCCGAGAACCTGCGGCTGATGGCCACCCTGACAATCCCGGTGGTCTCGGTGATCATCGGCGAGGGCGGCAGTGGCGGCGCCCTGGCCCTGGCGGTGGCCAACCGGGTGCTGATGTTCGCCAACTGTGTGTACTCGGTGATCAGTCCGGAGGGTTGTGCGGCGATCCTGTGGGACGATCCGCTCGCGGCGTCCGACGCCGCCGCCGCTCTGGGTATCACCGCGCCCGCGCTCCTGCGCCTGGGCGTCGTCGACGGAGTGATCTCCGAACCCGACGGTGGTACCGGCGCCGATCCGCTGGCCGCCGCGGACCTGTTGCGGAACGCGTTGCGGCACAGCCTCGACGAACTGTCCATGGATGGCCGGGCGCTCGCCGAGTGCCGCCGGGCCCGGTTC
>DATCXL010000554.1:0-4288 GCA_036565825.1 Mycobacteriales bacterium | reverse complement strand
GCGCAGGTGCTCCAGCACGTCGGCGACCACCAGCCGCTCGTCACCGACCAGCGCGACGTCGATCCCGTAGATCCGGCCGATCTCCTGCGGGTCCACGTGGCTGTGGATCACCCGCGCGCCGGACGGCACGTTCGGTCGGCCCGGGGGTTCGAACTCCACGAAGCAGCGCGCGCCCACGAAGAACGCGACGTCGCAGTCGGCGACCGCCGGGCCGGTCACGTCGTAGGTGCCAGCGAACTGGGGATGGTCGGTCGGGAAACCGGTCCGCTCCAGGGTGCGCCGGTCCTCGTTGACCACCGGAGCGCCGATCAGTTCGGCGAGTTCGACGAGCAGCGGCCAGGCGCCGTGGCGGGCCACCTCGCTGCCGGCGACCAGGACCGGGCGTTGGGCCGCGGCGAGCAGGGCGCCGGCCTCTGCCACCGCCCCGGGGTCTGGACGGGTCGCTGCGGCGACCCGGAACCGAGCCGCCGTGGGGGTGCCGCCGCCGGGTGCCTCCATCAGGTCCTGACCGAGACCGACCCAGGTGGGACCGGTGGGTTCGGTGGTGGCGATGCGCAGCGCCCGGGTCACGTCCTCGGCCACGGTGTCGGCGGTCAGTGACTGCCAGTCGTGCTTGACGTACTGCCGGACCAGGTCGCGGGTGTGGGGAGCGGTGGTGAAGCCTCCGTGGGCCTGGATCACCGCAGGTTTAAGTCCATTGAGGACGGTTACTGGTGAGCGGGCGAGACGTGCGGCGGCCAGGTGGGACAGGCCGTTGCCGAGGCCGACGTTGGTGTGCAGGTAGGCGACCGACGGTTCACCGGTGGCACGGCTGTAACCATCGGCCATCGCCACGGCCACGGACTCGTGGGTGGCCAGGACGATCTCCACGTCGCGCTGCCCGAGGCTCGCGTCGAGGAATGCCGCCTCGGTGGTGCCGGGGCAGATGAAGACGTGACGGACACCCCAGTCACGCAGCACCTCGAGTACGTCGCTGGCAACGGCGCGGGCCGCGGCATCCTGGTCGCGGCCCCGGTCGAATCTCACCTGCCGTGGTGACCTGGTCACGTTCCGAGACTAGATGGTTGGTTCCAACCTGTCTGCCCCCTGTCCCCGATCGGATCGCATCTGGCACCTGGTACGGATTACCGTTGGGGGCATGAGCATCGAGGAGAACGCCGTGGGCTGGGTACCTCAGGCGTGCACGTTGCCGACTGCGGATCGTCCGCTGCGGGTTGCCGAATTTGACGAGTTGTTCGCGGCGGCACTGCGTGGCTTGGTGCGGGTCGGGCCGACCCGGCTGCGGCTGTCCCTCGACGGATCGGACGAGGTGGAGGCCAGGGCGCGGGAGTTGACCGCACGGGAGACGGAGTGCTGTTCGTTCTTCGGTTTCACGCTCGCTCGTCGCGACGACGCGGTGGAGTTGGACGTGACGGTGCCGGTCGAGCATGCCGACGTGCTCGCCGCCTTCGCGGGACGTGCGACCACGACCCTGCGGGCGGGTGCCGAGCGAAACGGGACTCGGGCCGACGAAACCGGTCAGTCAGGGCGGTAAGCCGGTTACCCGCGTTCCGTGCCGTGTTCCGTGCGTTCCGCGCCGGGCTCGGTTGTGATCGACATCGCGTCCTCAGCCTCAGCCTCAGCCTCGGCTGCGCCCTCGGGTGGGGCCTCGGGGGGTTCCCACTCGGTGGTCATCCGACTGGCCTCGTCGATCTCCTCCGGCGTGAGCAGCGCGACGATCTCGGAGTGCACCCCGCCGGAGGCGATGGTCGCGAGGTTCAGCGCTGCCGCCGCGACGCTGCTCGGCAGGTCGACCACGATGTACACGTCGTCCTTGGCCAGGGCGAAGTAGAACGACTCGATCCTGCCCCCCAGGGCGGTGACGGCCCGATCCCCAACCTCCCTGCGCCTGGTGCCGCCCTGATGGAGTAGACCCTTGGCGCCCTCGGCGGTGTAACTGGCCCGAATCAGAAACTTCGGCATCCCATCACGTCCCTGCATGTCGTGATCGCGCCCGTGCTGCGCTGCCGTGTCTGTACCCACTCCGCACCTCAACTACCGCCACCTACCCGCGATGTCCCGCCCGTACCAGGGTGTGACAACGCCCGCAGCGGTGCTCTCTGTGCCGACAACCGCTCCGAACGGTGACATCCGAAGGAGTGCGCAACTACCATCCGCGGCGACGTGGCAGACAGCCGTCGGCTCGGGCCGGTCTGTCACCGCCTGTCATTCGACTGTCCGTGGCATGACCCGCTGGAGGTCGTTGAGCCTGGTGGCTGCAGCGGGGTTTGGGGGGTTTGATGCCGGGCGAGATTGTTCATCTCTACGGCCGGGACCGGGCGATCGCACTCGTCCGGGAATTCCTCACCAGGCCCGAGCGGGATGGGGTTCCGCGCAGTCGACGAGTGCCCGTGATCGTCTTCACCGGAGCGCGGAGCAGCGGTAAGACAGCGCTGGTCGCCGAACTCGCACGCCGGCTCGACCAGCAGGTGCCCTACGCGCGGGTCGACTGCGAGACCACCGACGCCACCGACAACACCGACCCCGGCGGGATGCTCTCCGCGCTGGTCTTCGAGCTGAACCGGCAGAGCGGCAGGTACGGTCGGCTGGCGTTTCCCCGGCTGATCACCGGGCGGTTGGCGATAGCCCAGACCGTGAACCTGACCGACCGTGCGCGGGCCCGCGAACAGATCCGGCAGGCGTTGGAGGAGTACCGCCGAGTGGACCGGCTGCGCGCGTTTCTCGCCGCCTCCGCGCCGAAGGTGCTCTCGGCCGTGCCGGGGGTACGCGGGGTTCCCGGGGTGAGCACGGCCGGGCGGTACCTGCCTGACCTGGTGCTGCGCGGCCTGGTTTCCCGCCGACGGGGCCGGCGGGTCGTGCTGGGGGAGGGGCAGGACTGGTACGGCCACCAGGACCGTGGACTCACCCGGGACTCCCTGGACGTGCTGGTCGACCTGAACCGGCAGGCCACCCGTTCGGACCTGCCCGCACAGCAGCGCGAGGTCGGCGAACTGTTGTGGGCGGCGTTTCTGGCCGACCTGCGTGACGACTTCCGGAACGGCCGGCGGGCCGACGAATGGTCGCTCAACTGCGTGGTCCTCGTCGACAACGTCGACAGCGCCGCTGGTCTGCGCTTCCTCGACGGGTTGATCACCGCCCGCCGGCAGCATGCCGCGCACGTCGCCGACGACCCCGATCCGCTCACCGTGGTGGCCACCTCGCGGGGCGCGCTGTCCGCCCGGGTCACCGCCGCCGGCGAGGTGGTGCCCACCGTCGGACAGGCCAGCTACGCCCACTACCTCGAACACGCCGAGCGGGTCCGGGGCCGGCCCGAACGCGGGTGGTACCCGGTGATGCTGCGTGACCTGACCCGTGACGAGGTCGGCAACATGGTCTCCGCGCTGGGCCTGAACCAGGACGAACGGCGGGTGACCGCGATGGTGCACGGGTTCACCGGCGGCCACCCGGGTTCGACCCGACTGGTGCTCGACGCGATCGCCGAACGACCCGACGCCGCGGTCGACATCCCGGCCCTGCTGGCAGCCCCCGAACCCGGGGTGCTCGGCCCGGCGCCGAAGACGGTCGAGCGCCGGCTGCGGGACGAACTCCTCCGGGGCGTTCCCGCCGGCGCGGTCGAGGACCTCACCACCTGCGCGGCGGCCAGGGACATCGACCACGCGTCACGGTTGGCGGCCCGCGGCGGACTGTTGACCGGCCCGCGCGGCGAGCGCTCGGCAATCTTCGCGCCGGAGCTGTGGACCCGGCCGGCCGAAACCTCCACCGACCCCGGCGGGACGGCGGTGATGCCGCAGGTGCTGCGGCTGCTGTTACTGCGTCGGTTGGCCGCCCGCCCGTCCGACGATCCGGCGGGTTGGGCGCGGGCGCATGACTGGTTCCGCCTGGACTGCCAGCAGGACAGGGACGAGGCCGGCGAACTACACCACGCGCTGGCGTTGGGCATGGTCGAGTCGGTGGCCCGCAGACTGGGTGAGTTGTTACCGGACACCGACGTGCTGGTCTGGCTGGCGTTACTGCGGTCGGTCGTCGCCGCGCCGAACCGGTTACCCGGGACCGGGATCGAGCAGGTTGGTGAACTCACCGGTTGGGCTGATCCCGGCGACCTGCCCCTGGCGCCGATGGGCCGGCTGGTCGCGGCGCTGTGGATGGCTGGCGATCCGATGACCGACTGTGCCCAGCGCGGCCTGCACCTGGAGATCGCCGCCGACTACGACGACATCGCGCCGTACTCCCGCGACGGCCTGGCCGTGCTGCGCGGCCAGGCGGAACGGCATCGTGGCAGCGCCGCGAC
>DATCXL010000546.1:0-3516 GCA_036565825.1 Mycobacteriales bacterium | reverse complement strand
CACGACATCTCCGTGACGACCGACGGGACGACACTGAACGTCGCATTCGCCGTCGGCGGGTTCTACCGGGCGGCCTGATGACGATCATCCGGGTAGGTGCGGCCAAGGACAGCCAGAACGCGGCTGCCCTCGCGCTCGCCTGGGCAACCGCCGGCGGCGGGTCCGCCCCGCAGGCCGACGACTTCGCGTTGCTGGCGTGGAACGGGATGGTCGGCCTGACGTGGACCGACCCTGCCGGGTTCACCCTGCTGCGCAACGTGGACGCCCCCACCGGGTCTCACCGGGGCCGCCTGTACTACCGGGTGTGCGACGGGTCGGAGTCGGGAGACGTTGCCCTAACCCATTCGGCGATCAATAAGCAGACCGCGATCTTGGAGCTGTACCGGGGTGTTGACCCGGCGGCACCGGTCAGCGACTTCGAGTCGTTCATTGAGACGGTCACGCAGACGTCGCACGCGTGCCCGCAGGTCACCACCGGCAGCGTGGACGAGGCAGTCGTCACCTTCATTCAGGAGCGGGTCACCGACTCCTCGACGAACTACACGGCCCCGTCCGGGTACACCAAGCGGGACCAGCCGGCGCCGGCCGGTGGTGGGGGCTCGACGTCCGCCGCGGCGGCCGATGACGGCCTGGCCGTGTCCCGTGCCGCAGGCACGGACGTGACGCCGCCGAACTGGACGAATGGCGTGTCCACGGCGAACGTCATCACCTGGTCGGTCGCGCTGAAGCAGGCCGTCTCCGACATCAACGCCCTGGCCGGGAGGGTCACCGGGACGGGTACGGCGCGGCCGGTCACCGCCGCCAAGAACACGGCCGTCGGCCGCGCCACCGGGACCGGCACCGCCCGCCCGGTCACCACCGTCCAGCAGCACGTCGCCGGGCGGGTCACTGCGACCGGCACCGCCCGGCCAGTGTCGGTGTCCACCGAGGGCTCCGGGATGGCGCTGTTCCCCGCCCTGTCCATTCAGGCCGCGTTCACCGTCGGCGCGTCCACCGGGACGCTGCTGCACCTGGACGACCCGACCCGCGGCCTCCTCGACACCGGCACGCTCGGCGACGGGTCGCAGGAAGAGCCCACGTGGGTGGAACTCGCCGACCGTGCCGTTGAGGGGCAGGGCAGCATCGTGCGGGGGTCGCAGCGGGTCGACTCCCCGATCGTGCAGTACGACCCCGGCACCCTGTCGATACCGCTCGCCAACCATGACCGGCACCTCGACCCCGCCAACCTGGACGGCCCCTATGTGGACCCTGGGACGGGGAAGACGCGGGTGACGGCGATGCGTGCCGTCCGGGTCCGCGCCACCTGGGCCAACGTCACCTACGAGCTGTTCCAGGGGACTGCCGACGGCTGGGACGTCACCTATCAGGATCCCGGCCAGTCGGTCACCGCCCTGACCGCGACGGACGGGATGAAGGTCCTGGCCGGGAACTCCCGCCCTGCCGTCGCGGCAGTCGGTGACGGTGAGGACACCGGCGCGCGGGTCAATCGGATCCTCGACGCAGCCGGCTGGAACACCGAAGACCGGCTTGTTGACGAGGGCGACACGTTCGTGCAGCCGACCACGCTGGACGGTGAGGTCCTCGCGCAGCTGCAGCTGGTGGCCGACTCGGAGATCGGTGAGCTGTATGTGGACGGCGGCGGGAGGGTCCGGTTCCGGGCCCGGAACGCGCTGCTGACCGACACCCGATCCAACACCTCGCAGGCCATCTTCGGGGATGCTGGGGACGAGCTGCCGTACAAGGACCTGGCGATCAGCACCGATGATGCGACGTTCTTCAATCAGGTGCGGGTGACCAGGGCGGCCCGCGAGACCGCCGAGGGCGACCCGCCGGACGTGCCGGTCGAGCAGACCGCCGACGACACCGCCAGCCAGGCCCTGTTCTACGCCAAGACGTTCGTCCCGTCGACGGCGCCGATCCTGCGCACCGACGCCGACACGGCCGCCTACGCCCAATGGCTCCTGGCCGTCGCATCCGAGCCGGAGTTGCGGTTCACCGAGCTGACGTTCGAGCCCGCTGTCCAGCCCGCGGACCTGTGGCCGCAAGCGCTCGGCCGCGAGATCGGCGACCGGATCACCATCATCCGACGCCCGCCCGGCGGCGGGTCACCGATCGAAATGGACTGCTTCATCCGCGGGATCACGCACGAGTTCGGCGGCGAGTCGTGGGTGACGAAATGGGTGCTGCAGTCCGCCGAGCGGTACGGCGGGTTCCTTGTGCTTGATGACGTGCTACTCGGCCGGCTCGACGGCAACCGGCTGGCCTACTAGGAGGATTGATGGGTTCGGGGTTCAAGGAGTTCCAGGTCGGTGAGGTGCTCGGTGCCGCCGACGTCATGGGCTACCTGATGAAGCAGTCGGTCATGTCGTTCGCGTCGGCTGCCGCGCGGGACACGGCGGTCACCTCCCCCGAAGAGGGGATGGTCGCCTACCTCCGGGATGTGGACGCCCTGACGGTCTACACGGGTGCGGCATGGACCGTCGCCCTGTACCTGGGTGACGCGGCGACCTACACGCCCGCGTGGACCGCAGTCACCAGCAGCCCGTCCCTGGGGAACGGGGCGGTGGTCGGCCGGTACAAGCAGTTCGGGAAGTCGGTTCAGGTGTACGCGCGGCTCACCACCGGCTCAACCTCCGGGTACGGGTCGGGCGCCTACCGGCTGTCGCTCCCGACCGCTGCCGGGACGCCGTCCACGACCACCGACCATCGGGTTCACGCGCAGTACTTCGACGCGTCCGCGGGCGTCTACTACCCGGGGGCTTGCCAGGTGTCCGATCAGGGCTACGTCAACCTGCAGTATCTCGGCGTTTCGGGCAGCCTCGTCCGGCTCAACAACGCCGACCCGGCGGGGCCGTTCACGTGGGCGACCGGCGACATCATGTACGTCTACGGCATGTACGAGGTGGCCTGATGCTGCGTGTGAAGACTCTGCTGGCCGCCTCGGCGGGCATCGTGCTCGTCCTGACGGGTTCGGCTGCGGCGGCGCCGTTCCTGCCGTCGCGGACGGCGGTCGGTACTGGCCCGGGGCAGGCCCCGGCCGCCGTGTACGCCGATGACGCGGTGGTCGCGTCCAGCGTCCCGGTGGACTTGTCGCCGGACACGCCGGTCAGGACGATGCGGGTGGTGGTGCCGGTCGCGGCTGGGGATGTGCTGGACGTGACGGCCGAGGGCCGGGTGACGAACGATGCCGGTTACACCGTGGGGGTCGGCTGGCGGTTGCAGTGGTACGACGTGGACGACGGTATGCCGTGGCCGCACGCGTGGCCGTGGCCGCAGCTCGGCACGCCGACCGGCGACAACGTGCCCGCGGCGCGGCACCACATGCCGCTGACGCTGACGCGCGTCTACAAGGTCCCGGCGGACTGGCCGTCCGGTCACCGCATGGTGATCAACCTGATGGTGGACGCGCACTCCACAGCGTGGCAGGCGGGGGACACGTTGACGGTCGACGGCTACGGGCAGCTCGTCGTGCGCAAGTGGGCGGAGGCGGCGTCGTGACCGTCCCCATGGGCCCGC
>DATCXL010000532.1:0-7217 GCA_036565825.1 Mycobacteriales bacterium | reverse complement strand
GTACCCGTGGGGTCGAAGTGGCCTTCCTCACGATGCCGTTGATAGGTTGATTCTGCGGTTCGGCTCCGCAGAACGACCGTTGGGCGCAAAAAGTCGACCGCTCAACGCGCGGAACGCGAGTTGACGCGGCGGCTGTGTGAGTCGTCCCACAGCCGCCCAGGACAATCGATCATGTGACGCCGGAGGATCCCGGCCCCGCAGGGCGCCATCCCTCGTTGATCGTCATGTGCACCTCTTCACGCCTGTCGGCCCGGCCTGTTGGGCACTGCCAGCGCGTGCCTGTGACCAAACCCGTAGAGAGGCGGATCGTGGCGCGTTCGTCCCCGCTCCTGATGCCGGCCGGCCCGCCCGGCTGCTCTGTCGCACTACCCCCGGTAGCGTGGCGCACGATGACAGGACGCCTTGGAATCTTCGACGTGACCCCCGTCGTCGAGTGCGGAAAGTACCCGGCCAAGGCCGTGGTGGGTGAACGGATTCCGATCACCGCGACGATCGTGCGAGAGGGTCACCAGATGCCGTCGGCGAACGTGGTCTGGCGGTGCCCGGACGGCACCGTGGCCAACGCCCGCCCACATCACCCACGTCACCCGGGTGAACCGACCGGGACAGGTGACACCAACACCGATGGCAACGGCAACGGCAACACCGACCGCGACGGGGACGGCAGGGCCCCGATACACCGGATGACCTGTACCAATCCGGGGCTGGACACCTGGTCCACCGAACTGGTGCCGACCTGCCCCGGGTTCTGGACCTTCCAGATCCAGGCCTGGGTGGACCCGTTGGGCGACTGGTGGCGGGACATCCGGATCAAGGTCGACGCCGGCCAGGACGCCGCCGAACTGGCCAACGACCTGGAGTCGGGGGCGCGCATCCTGGACCGGGCCGCCCGCCGGGTGCCCAAACGGCGGCGCGACGACGTGCTTGCCGCGGCCGCTCGACTGCGGCAGACCGCACTGTCGGTGTCCGAACGGGTCGCACCGGCCTTCGACTCCGAGTTGGCCGAACTGCTGCACTCCTACCCTGTGCGCGAGCTGGTCACCCGCAGCCCCCGGTACCGGGTGTGGGTGGACCGGCCACGGGCGCTGTTCGGCTCCTGGTACGAGTTCTTCCCGCGATCGGAGGGTGAACTCGTGGACGGACGGCCCACCCACGGCACGTTCCGTACCGCGATGCGTAGGCTGCCGGCGATCGCTCGGATGGGGTTTGACATCGTCTATCTGCCGCCCATCCACCCGATCGGTACCACCAACCGCAAGGGCCGCAACAACTCGCTGGTCGCCGGCCCGGACGACCCCGGGGTGCCATGGGCGATCGGATCACCCGAGGGTGGCCACGAGGCCGTCGATCCACGGCTGGGCACCCTCGCCGACTTCGACGCGTTCGTGGCCCGTGCCCGCGAACTGGGCCTGGAGATCGCGCTGGACCTCGCGGTGCAGTTCAGCCCGGACCATCCGTGGGTGACCGAGCATCCGGAGTGGTTCACCAGCCGGCCCGACGGGACGATCGCCTACGCGGAGAACCCACCGAAAAAGTACCAGGACATCTACCCACCGAACTTCGACAACGACCCCGACGGGCTCTACCAGGCACTGTTGGACGTGGTGCGGCACTGGATGTCGCACGGCGTGCGGGTGTTCCGCTGCGACAACCCGCACACCAAACCGCTGTCGTTCTGGCACCAGCTCATCTGGGAGATCAAGAGCACCGACCCGGACGTACTGTTCCTGGCCGAGGCGTACGCCAAGCCCGCCATGATGTTCGCGCTGGCCAGGATCGGCTTCACCCAGTCCTACACGTACTTCACCTGGCGCAACTCCAGGCAGGAACTCGCCGAGTACGGACGCGAACTTGCGGCGAGGTGCGACTGGTTCCGGCCCAACTTCTGGGTCAATACACCTGACATCCTGCATGCCAGCCTGCAGTACGGGGGTCCGCCGATGTTCAAGATCCGCGCCGTGCTGGCCAGCATGATGTCCCCGTCCTGGGGGATGTACTCCGGGTTCGAACTGTTCGAGCACGTCGCGGCCCGCCCGGGCGGCGAGGAGTACCTGGACTCGGAGAAGTACCAACTCCGGCCTCGGGACTGGGACGCCGCCGAGCGGGAGGGGCGCAGCCTGGCGCCGTTCCTGACCCGACTGAACGCGGTGCGCCGGGCCCATCCCGCGCTCCAACAGCTACGGTCCCTGCACTTCCACCGGGTCGACAACGACGCGATCCTGGCCTTCTCCAAACGGGACGCGAAGACCGGTGACACCGTGCTCGTGGTGGTCACCGTCGACCCGTTCAACACCCAGGAAGCGACCTGCGACCTGGACCTACCCGAACTCGGGTTCGACTGGCACGAACGCTTCGAGGTACTCGACGAGATGTCCGGCGCGACCTACGACTGGGGCCAGCGCAACTACGTGCGCCTGGACCCACACGCCGAGCCCGCCCACGTGTTCACGGTCCGGAGGTACGGGTGGTGAGCACGACAGCGAAACGGCCCGGACTGACCGACGGCCAGGACCCCGAGTGGTACCGCCGCGCGGTGTTCTACGAGGTGCTGGTACGCGGGTTCCTGGACAGTAACGGCGACGGGATCGGGGATCTGCCCGGCCTGACCGCCAAGCTGGACTACCTGCAGTGGCTCGGGGTGGACTGTCTGTGGCTGCCACCGTTCTTCGCCTCACCGCTGCGGGACGGCGGTTACGACGTGGCCGACTACACCTCGGTGTTGCCCGAGTACGGCAGCAACGAGGACTTCGCCGAGTTCCTGGAGGCCGCCCACGCCCGCGGCATCCGGCTGATCATCGACTTCGTGATGAACCACACCAGCGACCAGCACCCGTGGTTCCAGGCGTCCCGCAGTGACCCGGACGGGCCCTACGGCGACTTCTACGTGTGGTCGGACACCGACGAGCGGTTCGGTGAGGCGCGGATCATCTTCGTCGACACCGAGACGTCGAACTGGACCTTCGACCCGCTGCGCAAGCAGTACTACTGGCACCGGTTCTTCAGCCACCAGCCGGATCTGAACTTCGAGAACCCTCGGGTGTGCGACGCGATGCTCGACGCGCTGCGGTTCTGGCTTGATCTGGGCGTGGACGGGCTCCGACTGGACGCGGTGCCCTACCTGTTCGAGGAGGAGGGGACGAACTGCGAGAACCTCCCGAAGACTCACGACTTCCTCAAACGGGTTCGCTCGCTGGTGGACACCGAGTACGCCGACCGGGTACTGCTGTGCGAGGCGAACCAGTGGCCGGCCGACGTGGTGGAGTACTTCGGCAAGGGTGACGAGTGCCACATGGCGTTCCACTTCCCGGTCATGCCGCGCCTCTTCATGGGCGTGCGCCGCGAGTCGCGCTTCCCCATCTCGGAGATCCTGGCCCAGACTCCGGAGATCCCGGAGAACTGCCAGTGGGGCATCTTCCTGCGGAACCACGACGAGCTGACGTTGGAGATGGTCACCGACGAGGAGCGCGACTACATGTACGCGGAGTACGCCAAAGATCCGCGTATGAAGGCCAACATCGGAATTCGCCGCAGACTGGCCACTCTGCTGGAGAATGACCGCAACCAGCTTGAGCTCTTCTCCGCCCTGCTGCTCTCGCTGCCCGGCTCGCCGGTGCTGTACTACGGCGACGAGATCGGCATGGGGGACAACATCTGGCTCGGTGACCGGGACGGGGTCCGCACCCCCATGCAGTGGACGCCGGACCGCAACGCCGGGTTCTCCTCCGCGGACCCGCAACGACTGCACCTGCCGGTGGTCGCCGACCCGGTGTACGGCTTCCAGGTCACCAACGTGGAGGCGCAGTTGCGCAGCACCACGTCACTGCTGCACTGGACCCGTCGCATGATCGAGATCCGTAAGCAGCACCCCACCTTCGGCATGGGCAGCCACTGTGAGGTCGGCTCGCGCAACCCCACGGTACTGTGCTACACGCGGGAGTTTGGTGACGATATCGTTCTTTGTGTCAATAACCTGTCAAGGTTCCCGCAGCCGGTCGAGTTGGACCTGCGACGGTTCGAGGGTTGGACCCCGGTCGAGCTGACCGGGAGGGTGCGATTCCCCGAAATCGGGGTACTGCCATACATGCTGACCCTTGCCGGGCATGGTTTCTACTGGTTCGAGCTGACCCCTCCGGAGGCCAATCGGTGATCACGGTCGACCATCTGCTTCGAGGCTGGCTTCCCAGCCAACGATGGTTCGCCTCCAAGGGGCGACGCATCGCTCGGGTGCACAGCCGGAGTGCCGCCACACTCCGACAGGACGAACCCAGAATCGAAGCCCGGATGGTCACCGTGGAGTTCGCGGACGGGGGTGGGCCGGTGCGGGAGACCTACCACGTACCCCTGTCGTACTACCGGCGCACCAGCGACCAACTCGTGCACGCGCTGCTCGGGGACGTGGATGACCCTGTCACCGGCCAGACCCGGTGGGTGCACGACGCGTTGCGCGACCGGGACGCCACCGCGGTGTGGCTGGAGCTGTTCGCCTCCAAGGCCGAGGTGGGCGACCTGCGCTTCCACGTCGAGCCGGACATCGAGCTGCCGGTCGGGGTTCCCGGCGACATCCTGTCCGCCGAGCAGAGCAACTCCTCACTGATCTACGGCGAGACCGCGATCCTCAAACTGTTCCGTCGGGTGGAACCAGGCATCAACCCGGACATCGAGATCCACGACGCACTGCGGCCCGCCGGCAACCCGCACATGGCCCCGCTGCTCGGCCACATCACCGCGGTGTGGCGGGGACCGAACGGCATCGACCTGTCTGACAGGTCTGATCCGGCTGATCAGGCTGATCCGAATGACCTGAACAACCCGAACGACCCGGCTGGCCCGCCCGACCAGGGCCGGATGCGCGAATCCAGCCTGGCCATGCTGCAGACCTTCCTGTCCTCGGCCAGCGACGGGTGGTCACTGGCCACCACCAGCGTGCGCGACCTGTACGGCGAGGGAGACCTACATCCCGACGAGGTCGGCGGGGACTTCGCCTCCGAAGCACACCGGCTCGGCCAGGCCACCGCCTCGGTGCACGCCGACCTGGCCCGGTTGATGCCCACCGAGGTGGTCGGGCAGGAGCGGCTGGGTCAGTTGGCTGACAGCATGACCACGCGGCTCACCGCCGCCTGCGAGGTGGTGCCGGAACTGGCCCAACACGCCCCGGCCCTACTCGCCTGCTATGACGCGCTTCGCGGGCTGGACAACGCCACCCGGCTGCAACGGGTACACGGTGACTTCCATCTCGGGCAGGTGCTGCGCACCTCGCAGGGTTGGACCCTGCTCGACTTCGAGGGTGAGCCGGCCCGGCCGCTGGCCGAACGCAGGGAACTGGACAGCCCGCTGCGCGACGTGGCCGGCATGCTGCGGTCGTTCGACTACGCCGCCCGTCACCTGCTGCTCGACGGTACGCCCGATCCGCAGCTCAGTTACCGCGCGACCGAATGGTCCGACCGCAACCGGGACGCGTTCTGCGGCGGGTACGCCGAGCAGAGCGGCACCGACCCGCGCGAGGAACCGGTGCTGCTACGTGCCTTCGAGGCTGACAAGGCCGTGTACGAGGCGGTGTACGAGGCGCGCAACCGGCCGAGCTGGCTGCCCATCCCACTCGGCTCGTTGACCCGACTCACCGTGGAGCCCAGGTGAGCACAGTGGGCGTTCGAGACGACGTCGACCGGGTCGTGAACGGCACACACCACGACCCGCACTCGGTGCTGGGCGCCCACCATCTCGACGACGGCACCACCGTGGTGCGCGTGCTGCGCCCGCAGGCCAGCGCGGTCACCCTGGTCGAGGGTGACCGGCGCACCCCGATGAGGCGGATACACGACGCCGGGGTGTTCGCCACACAGGTGCCGTACCAGGTCGGGGACTACCGGCTGGAGGTCGGTTACGGCGAGCGCAGTTACCTGGTCGACGACCCCTACCGGTGGCTGCCGACCCTCGGCGAGGTGGACCTTCACCTGATCGGTGAGGGTCGACACGAGCAACTGTGGCAGGTCCTGGGCGCGCACGAACGCTCCTACCAGACCCCCGGTGGCACGGTGGCGGGTACCTCGTTCGCGGTGTGGGCGCCGGCCGCCCGGGGGGTACGGGTCACCGGCGACTTCGACTTCTGGTCCGGCGGCCAGGGGTACCCGATGCGTTCGCTGGGCGGCACCGGGATCTGGGAGCTGTTCGTTCCCGAACTGGGCGCCGGCGCGCACTACAAGTACGCCGTACTGGGCGCGGACGGGACCTGGCGGGAGAAGGCCGACCCGATGGCGTTCGCCACCGAAAGGCCGCCGGCCACCGCCTCGGTGGTGTTCACCTCGTCGTACCAGTGGAACGACCAGGACTGGTTGGCCCAGCGCGCCGACACGCCCTGGCACGCCGCCCCGATGAGCGTCTACGAGGTACACCTGGGGTCGTGGCGAATACTCGGTTCCCACGACGTCCCCGGCGGCTACCGGCAACTCGCCGACGCGCTGGCCGAATACCTGACCGAGACCGGCTTCACCCACATCGAGTTGCTACCGGTGGCCGAACACCCGTTCGGTGGTTCGTGGGGTTACCAGGTCTCCTCCTACTACGCGCCAACCTCACGGTTCGGCGACCCGGACGACTTCCGCTACTTCGTCGACAGGTTGCACCAGGCCGGCATCGGGGTGATCGTCGACTGGGTGCCCGCGCACTTCCCCAGGGACGAGTGGGCGCTGGCCCGGTTCGACGGTACCCCGCTCTACGAGCACGGCGACCCGCGCCGCGGTGAGCATCCTGACTGGGGCACGCTGGTGTTCGACTTCGGTCGACGCGAGGTGCGCAACTTCCTGGTGGCCAACGCGCTGTACTGGTTCGAGGAGTTCCACATCGACGGACTGCGGGTCGACGCGGTCGCCTCGATGCTCTACCTGGACTACTCCCGCACCGACGGCGGCTGGGCGCCCAACGAGTACGGCGGCCGGGAGAACCTCGACGC
This sequence comes from Mycobacteriales bacterium, assembly GCA_036565825.1. Taxonomy (GTDB): domain Bacteria; phylum Actinomycetota; class Actinomycetes; order Mycobacteriales; family DASULA01; genus DASULA01. Next base: position 271 of record DATCXL010000532.1, on the reverse strand, counting down.
GGTGCGGTTCCTCCAGGAACTGAACGCGACCGTCTACCGCAGGGTGCCCGGTGCGATCACGGTGGCCGAGGAGTCCACCGCGTGGCCCGGGGTGACCCGCCCCACCCACCTGGGCGGGCTGGGCTTCGGGTTCAAGTGGAACATGGGTTGGATGCACGACACGCTGACCTACCTCGGTCACGAGCCGGTGTTCCGCGGCTACCACCACCAGCAGGCCACGTTCTCGATGATGTACGCCTACTCGGAGAACTTCGTGCTGCCGCTGTCCCAC
>DATCXL010000521.1:0-4336 GCA_036565825.1 Mycobacteriales bacterium | reverse complement strand
GCTGCGTGGGCTCGCCGAGCCGATCGGGGCGCTGCCGGTGCCGGCGGACGTGGCCGACGTCGAGTCGCTGCGCACCGCGTTCGACACCGTGCGCCAGACCCTGGGTGACCCGACGGTGCTGGTGTACAACGTGGGCACGAACCTGACCGGTCGCCCCAGCGAACTGCCGGTCGAGGGTTTTCGGGCCGCGCTGCTGGCCGGACCGGCGGCTCTGCTGTCGGCCACCCAGGAGGTGCTGCCGGCCATGCGGGCCGCCGGGCGGGGCACCATCCTGGTCACCGGCAGCGGCCAGGCGGTGTACCCGATGGCCGAGTTCGGCGCGGTCGGGCCGCAGAAGGCGGCGGTGCGGGCACTCGCGCTGGTGCTGGCCGAAGAACTCGCGCCGGCCGGGATCCACGTCACCACCGTCACCATCCGGGGCGGGATCGAGGCCGGTACCCAGTTCGACCCCGAACTGATCGCCGAGCGGTTCTGGGCGGTACACACCGAGCCGCCGGAGTCCTGGCGGGGTGAGTCGGTCTACGCCGGCCGTGAGTGACTCCGGGTCGGCGGATACGGTGGCATCCGTGCGGGATTCCATGGAGCGACAGGACGTCCCGTTGGCGCCGTTGACCACCCTGCGGGTGGGCGGCCCGGCGGCCCGGTTGGTGGAACCGGCCGACGAGGCCGAGATCGTGGCGGCGGTCGGCGCTGCCGACGCCGAGGGCACCGGTGTGCTGTTGCTCGGTGGAGGAAGCAACCTGGTGCTGTCCGACCAGGGCTTCGACGGCCTGGTGGTGCTGTTGCGGTCGCGCGGCCGGCGGGTGGAAACGATCGACGATCGGGTTCTGCTGGAGGTCGCGGCCGGCGAGCCGTGGGATGACCTGGTGGCCCACACCGTTGCCGAGGGCTGGGCCGGACTGGAGTGTCTGTCCGGTATCCCGGGCCTGGCCGGCGCCACTCCGGTACAGAACGTCGGCGCCTATGGTCAGGAGGTTTCCGACATCCTGGTCTCGCTGCGGGTGTTCGACCGGCAACGAGGTGAGGTGCTGACGGTGCCCGCGGCCAGGTGCGGGTTCGGCTACCGACACAGCGTCTTTCGGGGCACCGACCGGTACGTGGTGTTGTCGGTGACATTCGCACTGCGGCCGGGTGGGGACTCCACGCCGGTCCGCTACCCGGAACTGGCCGACCTGTTGGGGGTTCAGGTCGACCAGGCGGCAGCGATCTCGGCGGTCCGCGAGGCGGTGTTGGTGCTGCGCAGGGGCAAGGGCATGGTGCTCGACCCGGACGACCATGACACCTGGAGTGCCGGTTCGTTCTTCACCAACCCGGTGCTGTCGGTGACCGAGTTGGCCGCGTTCACCGCTCGGGTGGGGTCGGGTGTCCGGTACCCGCGCTGGCCGGCCAGCGATGGCGGCACCAAACTGTCGGCGGCCTGGCTGATCCAGCATGCTGGATTCTCGCGTGGATACCGGCGGGGTCCGGCCGGATTGTCCACCAAGCACAGCCTGGCTCTGACCAATCGGGGTGGAGCCAGCGCCGCGGATCTGCTCGGACTGGCCCGGGAGATCCGGGACGGGGTACGCGAGCGGTACGGGGTGACGCTGCGGCCCGAGCCGTTGCTGGTGGGTCTGACGCTGGATGATTGACGCACGCCCTCGCCGGGGCGGAGTGGGTCCAGCAACGGTCTACCGGACGGATGTCTGGCAAGCGTAAAGACCCGTACATATCAGAATTGATCATGGTTCATTACTCCATAGGTACTGGAGTCTGGCCTCTCACTGTGGTTTCGTCATTGCTCGTGTGTGCCGGTCGGCTGACCGGAGAGACGGATCTATGTGTCGGGGAGGCAGACGGTTGATGCGAAGACGGGTCGCCCATGTGCTGCAGTGGGGGATGGCGGCGGTCGCCGCGGCCATGATCGCCACATCGTCCGGTAGCGGCGCGTTGGCCGGAGTGGCCCAGGCGCACCAGGTCGCCGCGGTGTCGTCGGTGTCGTCGGTGCCTGATCACCCGGTGCTGTTGGGCCCCGAGGAATTGCCTGGCTTTGACGGGTGGGATGTGGGCACCCTGCCGGCGTGGTTCAGCCCGCCCGCCGCGCCCGCGTTACCGAAGTCGTCCATCCCGCCGCCGACCCCGCCGATCGTGGCCGCGCTCGGCGCCAGCGGTATCCCCCAGATAGCGCTACGCGCGTACGTGAACGCCGCCCGGTCCATCGCGGTGAGCAGCCCGTCATGTCGTCTGGACTGGTCGGTGCTCGCCGCGATCGGGCGGGTGGAGTCGAACCACGGCCGGTTCGGCGGGGCGCAGTTGCGGGCCGACGGGTCGACCACCGAACCCATCCGGGGGATCGCGCTGGACGGCGGGCCTGGGGTGGCCCGGATCCTGGACACCGACGGCGGCGGCTTCGACGGCGACGTGACCTTCGACCGGGCGGTCGGGCCGATGCAGTTCCTGCCCTCCACCTGGCACTTTGTGGCCGCTGACGGTAACGGTGACGGGAAGATGGATCCGAACAACATCTTCGACGCCACCCTGGGCGCGGCCAGGTACCTGTGCGCCGGCGGCGCCGACCTGAGCGACCGGGCCGCGCTCACCGGAGCGATCCTGCGCTACAACCACAGTTCGGACTATGCGGCTTTGGTGTTGGCACTGGCCGCCGCCTACCACAGCGGGCAGAGCACCCTGCCGCCGGTCGAGCCGGTGCGGCCGGCGCCGCCGGTCACGACTCCGGCGTTGCCGCCGGTCAACGTGGGTACCCCGCCCGGTCTGAGCGACCCCGGGTCGGGTGACGGGACCGTCGTTCCCGATCCCTCGCCGACGCCCACGCCACCGGTCACTCCGCCGCCGTCGACGCCTCCGCCGAGTTGCCCGCCGACCACGGACCCCGCCGATGGATCGACGACAGACCCCGGCACGGACCCGGCTACCGACCCGGCGACGGACTCTTCGACCAGCACGTCGACCGACACATCGACGCCTCCGCCGAGTTGCCCGCCGACCACGGAACCCCCGACGGATACTCCAACGGATCCAACGGATACGCCGACGGATCCAACGGATACGCCGACGGATACGCCGACCGACCCGACGGATACTCCAACCGATCCGGGTACGGACCCGAGCGCATCGACGGACCCGACAGTCGATCCCACCACAACCGGGACCACGACCCCGACCGACGGCACCAGCACGTCACCCAGTGTGTCGTCTGGTTCGTCGACGACCGCGACGCCCACGGCCACCGCGACCGCGATCTGAACCGTCCACCGGTGCCGGCGAACCCGTCGGCACCGGTGGCCCTGGCCGCACTCCGGCTACGGCTCGCTCAGGACCTGGTTCGGTGCACCTTGTGCTGGGCGGCCTGAGCCAGTGGCCGGACCACCAGCAGGTCGATGTCGACGTGTGGTGGACGGGTGGCCACCCAGGCCACACAGTCGGCGACATCCTCGGCGGTCAGCGGCTCGTCCACTCCGGCGTATACGGCGTCGGCCCGTTCCGTGTCACCGCCGAAACGCACCAGACTGAACTCCTCGGTGCGCACCATGCCCGGCGCGATCTCGCTCACCCGGATCGGCCGGCCGCACAGTTCCAGCCGGAGCGTCTCGGTCAGCGCGGTCTGCGCGTGCTTGGCGCCGGTGTAGCCGGCGCCACCTTCGTAGACGACACGGCCGGCGGTGGAGGAGACCACCACCACGTGGCCCTGGCCGGTGGCCTCCAGCGCGGGCAGCAGCGCCTTGGTGACCCGCAGGGTGCCCAGCACGTTGACGTCGTACATCCACTGCCAGTGCTCGACGTCGGCCGCCTCGATCGGTTCGATACCCTTCGCCCCGCCCGCGTTGTTCACCAGGAGTTGGCAGGTGGGCACCGCGGTGGCGAACGCGTCCACCGACGCCTGGTCGGTCACGTCCAGCGGGATGGCGGTGCCGCCGATCTGGTCGGCGAGCGCCTCGATCCGATCACGTCGACGGGCGCCGAGCACCACCTGGAATCCTTCGGAGGCGAGCCTGCGGGCGGTGGCGGCGCCGATGCCGCTGCTCGCGCCGGTGACAACGGCGATGGGTTTGTCGGTCATGGACCACATCCTCGCCGCCCGGTCACCCGGCCCGCCAGCGGCTCCGGGAGGCCGAATGTGGCCTGCGTCTCAGATTGGCCGTGACGCGGGCAGGATTTTTGCTTCGTCGGTGTTTTGCCCTTCTGGACCCGTCTTAGTTTGTGCAGCCTGACTCGGAGGTTGACGTGGATGCCGCGACGCCGGGCCCGCAGGGCTCGCCCGCCCAGAGCGAACCCGCGGGCTGCGTGACGCCGCTGCGGGGCGTGGGCATGCCGCGCCGGGTGGCCGCGCTGTCGGTAC
>DATCXL010000520.1:0-4662 GCA_036565825.1 Mycobacteriales bacterium | reverse complement strand
CCACGATCGCACCGCCGACCAGCCAGGGCAGTGGGCTGCCGTCCCTGCCAGAACGCACCGCGGACACCTGCGGGGCGAAGAGCGACCCATCCACAAGGGACACCTGGTAGGCGGCCGGGTCTGCCGGGGTGGCGTAGCCCTGGTCGGTACTGGCCAGCACCAGCCGCATCCGGTGGCCGGACTCGAAGCGGTGCACCACCGCCGGCAGGGTGATATTCACCGTTCGGGTCTGACCCGGTGTCAGGCCGCCGACCCGCACCGGCGCGACCAGCCGCTGCGGCAGTGTGCCGTGGCCCTGCTGGTCCACGTCGTACAACTTGGCGAACAGCACCGCCTGGTCGGTGCTGGCCGACACCCGTATCCGGACCGTCGGCGCGCCGACCAGGTCGAAGGTGCGGTCGAACACCGCGCTGTCAAACCGGGCGCTCTGACCGGGTAGGTCCCCACCCAGTGCGCCGGCGAGGGCGACGGCGTCGCCGAGACCGGGTAGCCCGGACACCGCCGCGGGGGCGCCGCCGGCCGGGTTGAGTACCGTCTGGGTCTGGCCGCGCAGGGTCACCGTCCGTCGTCGGGTGGCGTTGTCGTTCTCCCCGCCAAGACCGGGATAGCCGGTTGCCACGTAGTTCCGAAACCGCGGCCCACCGGTGTCGGCGTTGCTCGCGGGGGTGATCCGCGAGTACTCGAAAGTCCTCTCCGGTGCCGGTCCGGTACCCCTCAGGTAGTGGTCGAACCAGGTGGTGGTCAGGGAGCGCAACCGGTCGGCGTCGGCCAGTCCCGCCCCGGCGTCGTGGCCACCGGGGAACCACACCATCTTGACCGGCGTGCCGTTTACCGCGATTCCGCGGGCGTTCGCGTCGGCCTCCGAAAGTGGGAACAGCGAGTCGGTCTCACCCTGGATGAGCAGCGTGGGTGCGTGGATCCGGTCCAACACCGGCGCGGGGCTGGACCGCCGCAGCAGCGCCACGGCCGCCTCGGTGGCCCGTCCGGTCCGCGCGGCCTGCTGGTAGACGTGGCAGAACGCCGGGACGAACCTTCCACAGAGCGCGTCCTGCTCCGACCCGCCAGGGCTGCCGGTGGTGCCGGGCGGACCGCTCGGGCCGGTGGTGTCCGAGCCGCCGGCCGGTCGGGTCGGCGCCGCGCCGGAGGTGAAGAAGTTCGCCGCCCACAGCCTCTTGAACACCCCGTCGTCGACGCGCTGGTCAAAGCCCGCCGGGGTGGGTCCGGGGTTCCCCCCGACGTTGTCCGGGAAGAACGCGTGGCTCAGGTCGTTCCAGGTGGCCACCGGCACGATCGCGTCAACCCGGCGGTCGTAGCCTGCCAGCAGCAGCGACAGCGCGCCGCCGTAGGAGGCGCCGGTGACGCCGATCCGCGGATCACCCGGGGCGTCCAGGCGAACCTCCGGGCGTGCGGCCAGCCAGTCGACCAACTGTCGGGCGTCGGACACCTCGTAGTCCGGGGAGTCCACCGCCACCTGCCCGGTGGAGTGACCAAACCCGCGGGCGCTGTACGTAAGCACCACGTAGCCGTTTCCGGCCAGATCCTCCGCGTCGGCCCGGACGTCGTCCTTGGAACCGCCGAACCCGTGCGCCATGAGCACCGCCGGTGCCCGGTGCCCGGAGTCGACCCCGTCCGGCACGAACAGCGTGGCGTCCAGGCTGACCCGTTGGCTACCACCGGGTCCGTCCAGGACGGTGATTCGCTGCTGGTGGGTCTCCACCCGTGGACCGCGGGCGGCGGTCACACCGACGGTGACCACGGTGGTGGCGGCCGCCACCAGTGCGGTCAGTGCCGTCGCGCGTTGCCATCGGGGCCGGCCGCGCATCGTGCGCCAGATCGCCAGCCGGACTGACCGCCAGCTGCCCCGTGGATCTGGTACCCGTCTTTTGCCGCCCATACCGGTCAACCTATGTGGTCGACGCTGAGGAGACCCTCAGGAACTCGCCGCCAGGCCGGAGCTAACGTCACCGGGTGAGCATCCTCAGGCCCAGCCTCACGGTGTTTGTCCCCGAACGTGGCCCGATCCGGCCACTGGCCGGCTGTTACCTCATCGACGGCGTCGGCACCGGGCTGTGGATGGCCACCAGTGTGTTGTACTTCACCCGCTCGCTGCACCTGCCCGCCGCCCAGGTCGGGCTCGGTCTGTCCGCGGCCGGGCTGGCCGGGTTGGCCGGCGCGGTGCCGCTCGGACACATCGCCGACCGGTACGGCCTGCGTCGGGTCGGCCTGGGACTGATGGCCGCCCAGGCGGTGCTGGTGGCCTGTTACGGGGCGCTGCGCTCGTTCTGGCTGTTCCTGCTGGTTTCCTGCCTGTTCGTGTTGGCCCAGCGCGGCAGCAACGCGGTTCGAAACGCGCTGCTGGGCGTGTCCGTGCCTGCCGAGCGCCGGCTGCGTACCCGGGCGTACACCCGCAGTATCGCCAACGTCGGATTCGCTCTGGGTGCGTTGCTGGCCGTGCCGGTACTGCATGCGGACACCCGGACGGCGTATCTGGTCGCGGTGTTCGCCAACGCCGGGTCGTTCGTGCTGGCCGGTGGACTGCTCACCCTGCTACCGGCGGTGCCGCCGCGTCGGCCGGTTGCCGGTGAGCCACGGTGGGTTGCGCTGCGGGACCGGCGGTACGTCGCGATGACCGCGCTGACCGGGTTGCTCTCGTTGCACAAACCGGTGCTCACCGTGGCGCTACCGCTGTGGGTGGCGCAGCGCACCGACGCCCCGCGCATCGTGGTGTCGGTGTTGTTGGTGGTGAACACGGTGCTCACCGTGCTGCTACAGGTACCGCTGTCGCGCGGCGCGGACGGGCTGGCCGGTGGGGTACGCACGGTACGGCGTTCCGGTGTGGCGCTGGCCGTGGCGTGCGTGCTGCTCGGCCTGGCCTCCGGCCGGTCGACCGGGCTGGCCGTCGGGCTGCTGGTGGCCGGAGCCGCGGTACTGACGGTGGGCGAACTGTGGCAGTCGGCCGGTGGCTGGGGTCTGTCCTACGACCTCGCGCCGACCGACCGGTACGGCCAGTACCAGGGCGTCTACGCGCTCGGCAACGGGATCCGCGACACCTTCGGCCCGGCCACCGTCACGGTGTTGGCCCTGGTCGTCGGGCGGCCCGGGTGGCTGTTGCTGGCCGTGGTCTTCGCCGTGGTCGGTCTGGCCATGGCACCGGTGCTGTCCGCGCTGGACCCGAGCCGTCAGCACAGCCGGTCCGATCGGCCTTCGGCTGGTACGTCACCGGCTGGGCCGCCGGCGGGTACCCCGGGTTCCTGACCGTGTTCTCAGCCGGGTTCTCAGCGGGCCAGGAACCGTGCCCCGCACTCCCGCACCGCCGCGACGACCTCGGTCAGTGGCTGCCCGGACAGCCGTTGACCAGAGGCGACCCAGCGCACCCAGGCCTCGGCCACCGCCGGCATGGCCGCGGTCTGTTCGGACGTCAACTCCGGCTGCCGGGGCAGCCAGTACAGCAGGAACAGTTCGGTCTTGGCCGGGCTGATTCGCAACGGATTGCCTCCGTCGTAGTCGCAGCCATGGTCCACGATCAGCCGCGCGCAGGCCGCCGAGGCGTCCCGGTCAGACAGCGTCCGCGCCTGCGGCGCGGTGAGAAACTCCTGCACGATCGCGGCCCTGGCGGCGGCGTCGTACCGGTCGGGACTGGTCGGCGGCGGCCCCTCGGGTAGCGCGGCCAGTCGGGAGGTGGCCAACGCCCACAGGGCTCGCGCGTTGTCTCCCACCGGCGGTTCCCAGGCGGCCCGACAGGCGGCGAAGGCCCGTTCCAGCCTGGTCCGGGCCTGACCGGCCGTGACCGGTTCGAGCACCGACATCGGGCCGTCCGCGGCGTTCGCCCGGGCGATGGCACGCAGTGTTCGGTCCGCGTGCGCGGTGCAGAAGATGTCCTTGATGATGCCGCCGAGATTGTGGTCCACCAGCACCACCAGCGCGTGCGGGTTGGCGGGCTCGGGTTGGATTGCCGGCTTGGCGTCCTGAGAGCCCCTGTCGCCCATGCCTGTTTCGCCAGTCCTGGTGGCCGGCGCCGGTCGGGTTGGACCGGTGTGGTGGAAGGTGGTCACCACCGACTCCTGGTCGCCGAACACGTCGCCGTACACCCAGCAGCGCCCGGCCCGGACCTGCCCTGGTGGAGTGGTCCAGGCCGGTTCGACGACACCGGTGGCGGCCAGCGTGTCGGCGGCCTGCCCGGCGACCGCCCGTTCGGCCGGTGAACCCATCGTGGCGGCGATTCGCAGCAGGGCCAGCGCAGGACGGCCGGGCCGCTCGCTGAGAAAGGCAACCAGCCCCTCACGCAGTGCCTGGTGCTCACCCGAGGCAGCCAGTGACCAGGCCGAACCGAGCAGACCGGAGACCGCCAGTTCGGCCCGGAGCGGATCGGGCGCGTCGGGAAACTCGGCCGCCCGGTGCAGCAGTTCGGCGTATCTCGTCTCGAACCGCACAGTTACCTGACCTCCCCCGGCACCGTGCCGACCGACGCCTGTCCGCCACCCAGGTGGGGGTTTTCACGCGAAAACCCCCACCGGTAACCGGTTACAAGTGCGGATTTCCCACGAGGAGTCGGTCGTGCCCGCAGCACTAGACGGTGAAGACGATCTTGCCGGTGAGTTCCCCGGCGGCCATCCGCTCGAAGCCGACACGCGCCTGGTCCAGTGGCAGCTCGCTGTCCACCAC
>DATCXL010000516.1:0-8543 GCA_036565825.1 Mycobacteriales bacterium | reverse complement strand
GCCGACACCCGCGGTGTTCACCGCGGCTGCCGGTGTGTCAGACGGCGCGGCGCCAGCGGTTCCCGTCGCCCCTGGGGCGATCAGGGCGCCGACCAACGCCGCCGAGGCCATTGGTACGACCATGCGCACAGCACGGCGCCGGTCGATCCCGCGCAGATAGGAACGACTCACAGCCACCCTCGCGGAAGGGAGTCACGACCGTGGCGGCGAATCGGCTCTGACGTCCGCCCGCATGCACCCGACGCCACTGCCGGGTACCGGTCAGCCTTCTCGCGCGGCGAACACTATCCGTTCCACACTGTCACAGGACGTTCATTCGGCCGAATCTCCGATGAAGTCCCCCAAACGGGTTCAGCCAGAACGGACTTCGATGACTATCCGTCGCTCTTGTTAGTTCATTCGGGTGAGGAAATGTACTAACGGCTCAGGCATCGTCAAGGTCGACACTTCTGGCTTCCTCGGCGCCGATCGTGGTGGCGATTTCGGCCAGCACGTCGGCAGGTACCGCCGAGTCCACGGACAGCGCCATCAACGCCTCACCACCGCGGCGGGTTCGGCTGACCTGGGCACCGGCGATGTTGATACCGGCCTGCCCGAGCCGGGCGCCGACCACACCGACAACCCCGGGCAGGTCGACATAGCGCAGGAAGACCAGGTGCTCCTCGGGCCGCAGGTCCACGTCGAATCCCTCGACCTCGGTGACCTTCTCCACCTGCCTTGGTCCGGACAACGTGCCGGACACGCTCACCGCCTCGCCGGAGGCCAACGCGCCGCGCACGGTGATCAGACTGCGGTGGTCCGTGCTCTCGGCATAGGTGGCCAGTCCCACGTCCACGCCGCGTTCCTTGGCCAACAGTGGTGCGTTCACGAACGTCACATGCTCGGAGACCACCCCGGCGAACACACCCTTGAGAGCGGCCAGTTGCAGCACACTCACGTCCAGTGTGGAGATCTCACCGCGCACCTCGACGGTGAGGCTCTGCGGCAGCCCGGCGGCCAGCGCGGTGAAGATCCGGCCGAGCTTCTCGACCAACGGCAGCGCCGGCCGGAGTTCCTCGGCGACAACGCCGCCGGCCTGCACGTTGACCGCGTCGGGAACGAACTCACCCTGTAGCGCGAGCCTGACCGACCGGGCCACCGCCAGTCCCGCCTTGTCCTGTGCCTCCACAGTGGACGCGCCGAGGTGCGGGGTGACGACAACGCCGGGCAGGCCGAACAGCGGACTGTCGGTGCACGGCTCGGTGGTGTAGACGTCGATGCCGGCGCCGGCCACCCGACCGGAACGGATCGCCTCGGCCAGCGCCACCTCGTCGATCAGTCCGCCCCGGGCGGCGTTGACGATCCGCACCCCCGGCTTGGCCATGGCCAGTTGCTCGGCGCCGATCAGGCCGACGGTCTCCGGCGTGCGGGGCAGGTGGATCGAAACAAAGTCGCTTTCGGCCAGCAGTTCCTCCAGCGACACCAGGCGTACCCCGAGTTGGGCGGCCCGGGCCGGCTGCACGTACGGGTCATAGGCGACCAGGGTGGTACCGAACGCGGCCATCCGCTGGGCGAACAACACACCGATCCGACCCAACCCGATCACGCCAACCGTCTTGTCGACCAGTTCCACTCCGGTGAACGTGGACCGGGCCCACCTGCCGGACTGCAGCGATTCGTTGGCGGCGGGGATGTTGCGGGCGACCGCGAGTAGTAGGCCGATCGCGTGCTCGGCAGCGCTGACGATGTTGGAGGTGGGCGCGTTGACGACCATCACGCCGCGTGCGGTCGCGGCGGGCACGTCGACGTTGTCCAGCCCGACACCGGCGCGGGCGACGATCTTCAGTTTCGGGGCCGCGAGCAGTGCCTCGGCGTCGATTCTTGTCGCGCTGCGGACGAGAACCGCGTCCACGTCGGACAACGCGGGCAGCAGTGCCTTCCGGTCGGCTCCGTCCACGTGTCGAACCTCGAAGTCCTGCGACAGCACGTCGAGCGCGGTGGGTGCGAGTTTTTCGGCGACGAGAACCACCGGGCGGGTGGAGCGGGCGGCTGAGCTCACCGGTAAGACCCTTCCAGAATCGGCTGGCTGACAGGATCGTGCTGGTCACTGCGCTGTGCCCGCTCGACAACCCCAGTCTAACGAGAGCTTGCGAAGACTTTCACAAGCGGGCACCGACACCGGTACCGGTCAGGTACCGGCCACGGTGAACGCCGGGATGCCAGGTTGGACGCCGGAGAACCAGGTGAGGGCTGGCAAGGCGGAGGGAGGCGCCGTGTGCAACGCACACAAGGCTCCCGACAACGCCGCCAACGCTCACCTGGGCCCGGCGGTCAGGCGGTTTCGGTGATGGGGCGGTCAACCCATGACATCAGATCGCGCAGCCGGCTGCCGACCTGCTCGATCCGGTGCTGCTGGCCCTCCTCCTGCAGCTTGGTGAAGTTGGGCCGCCCGGCGTCGTCCTCGGCCACCCACTCCCGGGCAAAGGTGCCGTCCTTGATCTCAGCCAGGATTCGGCCCATTTCCTCCCGTACCGCCGGGGAGATGACCCGTGGGCCGCGAGTGAGGTCACCGAACTCGGCGGTGTCAGACACCGAGTAGCGCATCCGGGCGATGCCACCCTCGTACATCAGGTCGACGATCAGCTTGAGTTCGTGCAGGCACTCGAAGTAGGCCACCTCAGGCTGGTATCCGGCGTCGACCAGGGTCTCGAAGCCGGCCATCACCAGGGCCGAGGCACCGCCGCAGAGCACCGCCTGCTCACCGAACAGGTCGGTCTCGGTCTCCTCGGTGAACGTGGTCCTGATCGCGCCGGCACGGGTGCCGCCGATCCCCTTGGCGTAGGACAACGCGAGGGCCAGGCCGTCACCGGTCGGGTCCTGCTCGACCGCGACCAGGACCGGGACACCCTTGCCGTCGTTGAACTGCCGGCGGACCAGGTGTCCGGGGCCCTTGGGCGCGACCATGGCGACGGTCACGCCCGGCGGCGGGGTGATCAGGTCGAACCGGATGTTGAAGCCGTGTCCGAAGAACAGTGCGTCACCTTCGGCAAGGTGCGGCGCGATCGACTCGGCGTAGAGGCCGCGCTGCACCGTGTCCGGCGCCAGCACCATGATCAGGTCGGCTTCGGCGCAGGCCTCGGCCGGGGTGAGCACGCGCAGCCCCTCGGCCTCGGCCTTCTCCCGGCTCCGGGACCCCTCGGGCAGACCGACCCGAACGTCCACACCAGAGTCACGCAGCGACAGTGCGTGTGCGTGGCCCTGACTTCCGTAGCCGAGCACCGCCACCCTGCGGTTCTGTACAAGGGACAGGTCGGCGTCGTCGTCGTAGAAGATCTCAGCGGTCATCGGGGGTGGGTGTCCTCTCTTTTGGTCCGGGTACGGCGTTGGTTCGGGTGGTCACGCACTGTGGCGTTCGACGGGGCGCAGCGTGGAGCCGGAGATGGAGCGGGCTCCACGGCCGATCGCGACCATCCCGGACTGCACCATCTCCTTGATACCGAACGGTTCGAGCACCCTGACCAGGGCCTCGAGCTTGTCCGCGGTACCGGTCGCCTCGATGGTCACCGCCTCGGTACCCACGTCGACGACCTTGGCACGGAAGAGTTGTGCGGTCTCCATCACCTGGCCGCGCGACTGGGCGTCCGCACGGACCTTGACCAGCAGCAGTTCCCGCTGCACGGACTGGTCCGGGTCCAGCTCCACGATCTTGATCACGTTGATCAGCTTGTTGAGCTGCTTGGTGACCTGTTCCAGTGGGAGTTCGTCGACGTTCACCACGATGGTCATCCGGGAGACCCCGGGGTACTCGGTGGGCCCGACGGCGAGTGAGTCGATGTTGAACCCACGCCGGCTGAACAGTCCGGAGACCCGGGCCAGCACCCCCGGCTTGTTCTCCACCAGCACGGACAGCGTGTGCTTGTTCATGGTTCGGTCCTCGATGGGTTGTGATGGTTGCCGGTGGCGGGACGCACCAGATGATTGATGCCAGGCCCTCGCCAGGGCGGAGCCCCGGCTCCGGAGCCGGCAGTGCGAGGGCCGGCGTGCTGTGTTGTCTTCTGTGGGGGGAGCTTCGCTCCACCCCACACCCCCCTCAACACCCCTTGCCCGCACAGCGCGCTCGGAAAGGCACCTTGGCGTCAAGCATCTACACGCCGCCCTCGTCGTCGAAGGCGGGCCGGACGTCGCGCGCCGCGAGGATCTCGTCGTTACTGGTGCCGGACGGCACCATCGGCCACACCTGTGCGTCCTGGCCGACCACAAAGTCCACCACGACCGGGGCGTCCTGCACCTCCATGGCCTTGTTGATCACCATGTCGACGTCCTCCCGGCTCTCGCAGCGCAGCCCGACACAGCCGAGGGCCTCTGCCAGCCGCACGAAGTCGGGCACCCGCTGCTTGTGGGTGCCAAGGTCGGTGTTGGAGTACCGCTCACCGTAGAAGAGGGTCTGCCACTGCCGGACCATGCCCAGGCTGCCGTTGTTGATGACTGCGACCTTGATCGGCACCCCTTCCAGGGCGCAGGTGGCCAGCTCCTGGTTGGTCATCTGGAAGCAGCCGTCACCGTCAACCGCCCACACCACCGCGTCGGGCCGGCCCAGCTTGGCCCCCATCGCCGCGGGCACCGCGTAACCCATGGTGCCCAGGCCACCGGAGTTCAGCCAGGTGTAGGGGTTCTCGAAGGAGATGAAGTGGGCCGCCCACATCTGGTGCTGGCCGACGCCGGCGACGTAGATGGTGTCGGGGCCGGCGATGGCACTCAGCCGCTCGATCACGTACTGCGGTGCGAGCGAGCCGTCGGTGGGCCATTCGTAACCCACCGGGTAGGTGGACCGCCAACCGTCCAGCATCTTCCACCAGCCGGTCAGGTCGGCACGGTGACCGGCCTCGTACTCCCCGCGCACCGCCATGGCGAGCTGGGCGATGACCTCCTTGCAGTCGCCCACGATCGGCACGTCGGCGGTGCGGTTCTTGGAGATCTCGGCGGGGTCGATGTCCGCGTGCACGATCGCGGCATCCGGCGCGAAGGTCGACAGCTTGCCGGTGACCCTGTCGTCGAAGCGGGCACCCAGGGCGACGATCAGATCCGACTTCTGCAGCGCGGTGACCGCGGCCACGGCACCGTGCATACCGGGCATTCCCAGATGCTGACGGTGGCTGTCCGGGAACGCACCGCGGGCCATCAGGGTGGTCACCACCGGGATGCCGGTCAGGTCGGCGAGCCGGAGCAGTTCGGCCGAGGCGCGGGCCTTGAGCACGCCGCCACCGACGTAGAGGACCGGCCGGTGCGCCGAGGCCATCAGCCGGGCCGCCTCGCGGACCTGCTTGCCGTGCGGACGCAGCACCGGTCGGTAGCCGGGCAGTTCCAGGGTGGGTGGCCAACTGAAGGTGGTCCGCGCCTGCATCACGTCCTTGGGCAGGTCCACCAACACCGGGCCGGGCCGTCCGGTGGAGGCGATGTGGAATGCCTCTGCGATGGTCCGGGCGATGTCGTCAACGTCCTGGATGAGGAAGTTGTGCTTGGTGATGGGCAGCGTGATACCGCATATGTCGGCTTCCTGGAAGCCGTCGGTGCCGATCAGGCTGCGCGGCACCTGGCCGGTGATCGCGACCAGGGGCACCGAGTCCATGTAGGCGTCGGCGATCGGGGTGACCAGGTTGGTGGCACCCGGGCCGGAGGTGGCCATGCAGACGCCCACCCGGCCGGTCGCCTGGGCGTAACCGGTCGCGGCGTGACCGGCGCCCTGTTCGTGTCGGACCAGCACGTGACGGACACTCGTCGAGTCCATCAGTGGGTCGTATGCCGGCAGGATCGCCCCACCGGGGATGCCGAAGACCACGTCGACGCCGACGGCCTCCAGCGAACGAACCAGCGCCTGTGCGCCGGTGCAGGAGTCATCTGCGTGGGGTGAGGCGGTCTGGGCCATGGGAGAACCTTCGGGTGGGTGGGACGAGGACCGGGCCTGACGGGACGAGCGGGGTGATGGCAACAAAAAACCCCTCGTGCTTTCGCACGGAGGGGTGGCGCGTCGACGAATCGACGCGCTAGGTGAGTACGAGAATAAATCGCATACCACGACGTTAGGCCGTCCGGCTGAGGTAGTCAACTGAAACGGGACGTGCATCCCACTTGGTGAGACACCCTCGACAGATCGTGACCGGGCGCGTGACGACCGTGACCCACCCACCTGCACCGGCCGGGTGCCCCCCTCGGAGCACCCGGCGCGAGCGGCCGGAAAGCCCCCGCGGAGCCTTCCGGACCGCCCCTAGCCGCAGACCGCGCCTCCGGCCGCTGAACCGACCAACTTCGCGTACTTGCCGAGAACACCGGTCTCGTAGCGCGGCGGGAGCGGCTTCCAGTCGGATCGGCGCTGTACCAACTCGGCGGGGTCGACCAGCAGGTCCAGCCGCCGGGCGGTCATGTCCAGCCGGATCCGGTCACCGTCCCGGACCAGTGCGATCGGGCCCCCGGTGGCAGCCTCCGGCGCCACATGCCCGATGCACAGCCCGGTGGTGCCACCGGAGAACCGTCCGTCGGTGAGCAGCAGCACGTCCTTACCCAGCCCGGCACCCTTGATCGCGCCGGTGATGGCGAGCATCTCCCGCATTCCCGGACCGCCCCTGGGCCCCTCGTAGCGGATCACCACCACGTCACCGGGCCGCAGTTGGTCGGCCAGCAACGCGTCCATGGCGCCCTGCTCACCGTCGAACACCCGGGCCACACCCTCGACCACGTCCCGGTCGAACCCGGCACTCTTGACCACGGCTCCCTCCGGGCACAGTGACCCGGACAGGATGGTCAGCCCGCCGGTCCGGTGGATCGGCTCTGGCACCGCGTGGATGATCTTTCCGTCCGGGTCGGGTGGGGCCACCTCGGCGAGGTTCTCCGCCACGGTCCGGCCGGTCACGGTGAGGCAGTCCCCGTGCAGCAGTCCGGCATCCAGTAGCGCCTTCATCACCACCGGCACTCCTCCGATGGAGTCGACGTCGCTCATCACGTACCGGCCGAACGGCTTGACGTCGGCCAAGTGCGGGGTGCGGTCGCCGATCCGGTTGAAGTCGTCCAGGGTGAGATCCACCCTGGCCTCGTGCGCGATGGCCAGCAGGTGCAACACCGCGTTGGTCGAACCGCCCAGCGCCATCACCACCGCGATGGCGTTCTCGAACGCCTCCCTGGTGAGGATCTGGCGCGCGGTGATGCCCTGGTCGACCAGCGCGACCACCGCCTCACCGCTGCGCTCGGCGTAGACGTCCCGGCGGGAGTCTGGCGCGGGCGGCGCCGCGCTGCCCGGCAGCGACATGCCCAGTGCCTCGGCCGCGCTGGCCATGGTGTTGGCGGTGTACATCCCGCCACAGGCGCCCTCACCCGGGCAGGCGTGCCGCTCGATCTCGTCCAGCTCGGCGCGGCTGATCCGCCCGAGCGCGCAGGCGCCCACACCCTCGAACGCGTCGATGATGGTCAGGTCGCGGCCGTCCAGTCGGCCCGGCAGGGTACTGCCGGCATACAGGAAGACGGCGGCCAGGTCGAGCCGGGCGGCGGCCATCAGCATGCCGGGCAGCGACTTGTCACAGCCGGCCAGCAGCACCGAACCGTCCAGTCGCTCGGCGAACATGACCGTCTCCACCGAGTCGGCGATCACCTCGCGGCTGACCAGCGAGGCGCGCATCCCCTCGTGCCCCATGGAGATCCCGTCGGACACCGAGATGGTGCCGAACTCCATCGGGAACCCGCCGGCGGCGCGTACGCCCACCTTGACTCTCTTGGCCAGCCGGTCCAGGGACAGGTTGCACGGGGTGATCTCGTTCCATGAGGAGGCCACCCCGATCTGCGGAGAGTCCCAGTCGTCGTCGGTCATGCCGACGGCACGCAGCATCGCGCGCGCCCCGGCACGTTCCATGCCCTCGGTGACCTCGTGGCTACGGGGCTTGCGATGCTGTGGTGTCACGTCCGTGTTCCCTCACGATCTCGCGTCCAGTACGGCCGGACCCGGCACCCGGATCACGGGCGGGGCGTCAACGGCAACGGGTCAGCGCGCGGTGTACCCAGCGTAGAGGACCGGACCCGCGCGGCCACGCCCGACCGGGACGATCCGTCTGGGCCACCGGGCTGGTGACCGGGCTGGTGACCGGCCGGGATGGGCTGGAAGGTCGGACCGGAAGGTCGGTCGGCGGACCGGACCGGCGGGCGGTGGTACCGCCGGGAGTTCTGGGACCATGGACCCATGCCACCGGACGTGACCCGGGTACGGATGACCCGATCCGCGCTGCTCGTCGTCGCATTTCTCGCCCTGTGTATGTCGCCGGTTGCGCTGGCCAGACCGTGGCTGGCAGTGGTGTTCCTGTTGCCGATCACCCTGGCGGCCTGGGTGTTGCGGGCCGGCGTGGACGTGGATTCCGAGGGATTGACCGTGCGGGCCGTGCTGGGCGTGCGACGGGTGGGCTGGGACGACGTGGCCGGGCTGGCGTTGACCCGCCGCGGCGAGGTGCGGTTGGCGTTGCGGAACGGACGGACGGTACGGCTGCCGGTGGTGCGCGCCCGACACCTGGCCACGCTCGCCGCGGCCAGTG
>DATCXL010000495.1:0-7236 GCA_036565825.1 Mycobacteriales bacterium | reverse complement strand
GCGCATCAACTCCGCCCATGCGCGACCGACCCGGCCGGTGTCCCATCCGGTCTGCTTCGGGGAGCCGGAGAACCCGAATCCGGGAACGGAGGGGATGACAACGTGGAAGGCGTCGGCCGGGTCGCCGCCATGGGCGGCAGGATCAGTCAGCGGCCCGATCAGGTCCACGAACTCGGCGAACGAGCCGGGCCAGCCATGCGTGAGGATCAGAGGCATCGCGGTCGGCACGGACGACCGGACGTGCACGAAGTGGATGTCCACCCCGTCGATCTCGGTGATGAACTGGGGGAACCGGTTCAACCACCGCTCGGCGGCACTCCAACTGAAGTCGGTCCGCCAGTACTCGGCGAGCTCCCTGAGGTACCCCAGCGGCACGCCACGGTCCCAACCCACGGCCGGCAGTTCCTCCGGCCAACGGGTCGCGGCGATCCGCCGGTTCAGGTCGTCGAGGGCGGCCTGCGGGATGTCGATCCGGAAGGGGCGCATTCTCACAACACCTCGTTCGTTTGATCGTGGGCCGTTGGCACGCGTGTCACCGCCTCGGCCGTCCGCTCCGTGGCCATGTCGGCGTAGAACCGCAGGTGGACCGCGTGCTCGGGTCGAGCGGACACGGCGTGACTCGGGTGGGTGGAATTCCGGTCGGGCGGTACGGGGGCCAGCCGGCCGATCCGTCGACGCGTCGGGCGGCCGCCGGGGCTCGCTACCTGGTCTGTCGCTCCGCCACGCCCGCCCCCGTGTCCCCTCGCCGTGACGGCATCTGGATCGCGTGCTCCCCGGAGCGGCGCAGCACCCGGACGATGTTGCCCGGGCGCATGAGCGTTTGCGGGGGGTCGATCAGCCCGGCCACCCGGATGAACGCGTTGGTCAGGACGGGGTCGTGTACCGCGGCGTTCTGGAGCCGGGAGACATAGGCGTTCGCGAAGCGGATCTTCGCGGTGCGGCGGCCCTGCACGCCGGCGTAGCCCAGGTCGGCTCCGGCCGAGAACTCCCACGGTGAGTCGATCTCGCGGGCGATGTCACTGAAGAAGGCGCGCGGGTCGGGTGCCGTACCCCGCCGCAGGTGCCGGCGCAGCACGAGCGTCTCGATCGCGGCGACGGTCATGCCCTGGGCGTAGACGGGGTTGAAGCTACAGACAGCGTCACCCATCACCAGCAGGCCGTCGGGAACACGGGGCAGCCGTTCGTAGTGGCGTCGCACGCTGGCCGGGAATCGGAACATGATCGGGTCGTCGAGCGGTTCGGCGTCCCTGACGGCCTGGTAGATGTCGGGTACCGGCAGAGACCGGACGTAGGCGAGGAAGCCCTCCGGGTCGGTCGGCGGATGGTCCCCGAGAATTCCGGTGAGCGATAGTTCGACGCGATTTCCGTCACCGGGCAGGCGGTAGAAGAACGCGCCACGGGGGTACGCCGGCGTGGCGGCCGGGATGATGGCCAGGTCGCTGCCGAAGGGGTCGGACGGCAACCGGTAGTGGCGGGTCGTGTAGGCC
Source organism: Mycobacteriales bacterium (assembly GCA_036565825.1). GTDB lineage: Bacteria > Actinomycetota > Actinomycetes > Mycobacteriales > DASULA01 > DASULA01. The sequence continues at coordinate 5,749 of DATCXL010000495.1, read as the reverse complement.
AGGCCGATCTTCACCCGTTCCTCTGCCGGCCGCGGGTAACCCAGTTCCTCGAGCCACACCGGAGTCCGCGAACCGCGGCCGGTGGTGTCGAGGACAAGATCGGCGGACAGCAGCCGCTCGGTGTCGTTCTCCGCCGACCCCCGCACCCGTGCCCCGGTGACCCGCCGACGGTCCGCGCTCGCCTCCACACCGAGGATGTCGTGCTGTTCCAGGAAGGTGACGTTGGGAATCGCCCGCACCCGTTCGCGGATGTGGTGTTCCAGCACCGGGCGGGTGGCCGGAACGGACAGCAGACCCGAATGCCCCGGTCGAAGCCTCCGACCGTTGAAGTACCAGCGGATGTCACCGTTGAAGTCGCCTGGTCGCACGCCGGCGGCGGTCAGCTCCGCGGTGAGGTCGGGGAACAGGGTTTCGAGGATCTGGTGGCCCCTGGCCACCAGGCCGTGCGCGTGCCGGCCGTGTGGGACACCACGGCGAGGCCCCGTCGCCTCGCTCAACGCGTCCCGATCGACCAGTAGTACCTCCCGGTAGAACTCCGCGAGTACCGTCGCGGCCAGTAGGCCGGCCATACTGCCGCCCAGCACCACCACGCGGTCGCCAACCCGGTTGGCCATCGCGGTCACCTCCTGAACGTCATGGCATCTGGTCAGGACGCGGCGGCGGGGGTGTTCTGGTATGCCGTTATGAGCCACTCCTGTCCCTGTCTGCGGAGTAACCACGAGGCATGGATGGCGCGTTCGGGGGCGACCTTGCTCTCGCCGGGCATCAGAACGCCGCCTCTGGTGATCACCAGCGCCAGGTTGTCGCCGAGGTGTCTGACGGCCAGCGGTTCGCCGTGGACCCTGGTGCCCTTGTAGGGGCCGGCGTAGGCGGCCGCCATGAACGAACGGATCTCCTCGCGGCCGGTCAGGCGGGTGCCGGGCAGGATGAGGCTGGCATCCTCGGTGAACGCCGCAGCGAAGGCGTCGGCATCGTTGCCGGCCCAGGCCGCGACGATGCGCCGGGGTACGTCCTGCACCGACGCATCGTCGGCAACAGTGGAATGCGGGCTACTGGACACGGTTATCCCTCTCTGGTTGTTCGATCGACAGCGCGGGACAGAGGACAGATTCCGCTGTCGCGGAACACAGGTGGGTCGGATCTTGCGGTATCAGGTAGCGTCGGTGTTCACGGGTACCGCCCACGAACCGACGTGATGTGTTCCGACCGTCGTACCGGGAATCACTCGTCAGGGATCACCTTTGACGGAGTTCGTTCTGCCAACTGCTCGCCACTGTATGGTCCTACGTGTTCGCTGCGGCCACTTCTCGCGTGTTGCGATATCCGAGGTCCGATATTGAGGTCCGATATTCGAGCCGATGTTTGTTCGGCGTGTTTCGGGACGACCGCGCCCCGCGCGGGAAGTCGGACCGCCGCACACCGACGGCGCCAGCCGGGTCGCCGGACCAGCGGTACCACGTTGTCCGGTCAACGGCCCGCACCGGCCGGTTCGGTAACTCATTCCCCTGGCAACTGCACCGACAGTCCGTGGCGGAAGACGTCGAGGGGATCGTAGCGCCGCTTGATCCGCTGTAGACGGGGATAGTTGTCCTTGTAGTAGAGCGCGTGCCAGGGCACCTCGGAGGTGTTCCATGCGGGATCGGCCAGGTCGACGTCGGGGTATCCGATGTAGGAGCCGTCGTTGACCTCGTCGGGCACCGGCACCCCGCCGGTACGGGCGTAGACATCGCGGTAGAACTCCCGGACCCAGGCCAGGTGGGTCTCGTCCTCGTCGGGTTCCTGCCACACACCGGCGCTGTAGGACGCCTTGAGCACCGAGTCGCGCTGGGCCGTGGCGGTGGTGTCCGGTGCGACGGAGTTCACCCGCCCACCGAATCCGGTGAGCACCACGCAGGCGGTCGGATTGGTGTAGTCGGTGCCGCTGAGGTAGCGGTAGATCGTCGCGAGTTGGTGGTCGGTGGGGCACCGGCGCAGGTAGCCGGCCTTGTTCTTGTAGCGCCCGCGAGGGTCGCTTGGCCAACTGTAGGAGGGCATCCAGGAGGTCATCCACGGCACGATCTCCTGGACGTTCACCACCGGTTCGACGCCCACTCCCGCGCTGATCGCGTCGAACTGCGCGGTCAGCAGCGCGTCGGCGTCGGGCACGTCGCCATCGAGGACCGACACCATCCCGAACATCTGCGACGAGCGGTGGGTCACCGGCATGTTGCTCCACAGGCTCGCGTACGGGGAGTCCGGGTCGTCGTTCTCCGCGAACCAGGTGCAGTAGTTACGTAGGAGGGTCGTGAAGGAGCGCTCGGTCATCGGGCTCCACGGCCACATGACGGTCCTCCGGCACATACGCACCGGCGCCCTCGGTAGTAGCTCGGCGGGGTTGGACGAGTCCACTCCCGGGCTGCGCATCCAGTAGCGGGTGACCACCCCGAAGTTGCCGCCACCGCCGCCGGTGTGGGCCCACCACAGGTCCCGGTGTGGATCGCCCTGCTCGCGGGTGGCCAGCACCGGCCGGGCGTGGCCGGACTCGTCGACGACCACCACCTCCACGGCGTACAGGTGGTCGACCACCAGCCCGTCGCGACGGGACAGGTGGCCGTAGCCACCTCCGACGAAGTGTCCGCCGGCCCCGACATCGAAGCAGGTACCGCCGGGGATCGTGACCCCCCACCTTCTGAAAAGGGTCCGATACACGTGACCGAGGGTCGCACCGGCCTCGACCACGATCGCGCGCCGGCTCGCGTCGTGGTAGACGTTGCCCATCTGTGACATGTCCAGGAGCACCCGGACGTCGGGCGAGGACGCGAAGTTCTCGAAGCAGTGCCCGCCGCTACGCACCGCGATGCGTCTGCCCGTGGACACCGCCTCCTCGACCGCGTCGACGACCTGGTCGGTGGTGCCCACCAGTCGCACCTGGTCGGGCCGGCCGACGAACCGGTGGTTGTAGGCATCCAGCAGATTCTCGTAACGCGGGTCGTCCGGCGTGATACTGACCGGCTCGAATGTCCGGTCGGGTGACCCGACCGCCCAGCCGCGAGCGCCGGGAGCCGGTGGCGTGCCCCCGTCGACACGGTCCGGCAGTCGGTGGTCTGTCTTCCTGGCCATATGGGTGACCTCCAGTCGCGGCGTACCGCCAGACCGTCACACGCCACTGACCGGCCATGCATCTTCCCGTTTGCGGTGTTGGCGCCCCGCGGCCACCAGAGCGCTCCTGTGTGGATGCTTTCCAGCCCGGCTGGCACCGGGTGTCGGACATCAGAGACGTGAGGGCCGCGGGCGCCGTTGTGGTCAGTCCCGGGTCAGGCCCGAGACACTGTCGTCAGTGGGGCTTTCCGTCCCGGCCACGGTGGCGTCTCCGTCCGGCACCGCACCCAGTGGATCCACGTGCCGCAGTACGGTCACGACGAGGACGGCGACGCAGAGCAGGACGACGGCGCTGATGCCCACGGCGGCGTGCAACCCGTCGGTGAACGCCGCACGGGCGGGGGTGAGCAGGGCGGCACCGAGTTGGTCGGGAAGGTGACCGGCGGCGTCCCTGGCGCCGGCGATCGTGTCCCGGGCTGCCGCCGCGGCACCGGCGGGGATCCCGGGTGGGATCGCGTCGGCGATGTCGTTACGGTAGATGGCCGCACCGATGCTGCCCAGCACCGCGATCCCCAGTGCGAAGCCGAACTGTCCACTGGTCTCGTTCAGTGCCGCCGCCGAACCGGCCTTCTCCTGTGGTGCCGAGCCGATGACCAGGTTGGTGCCCAGAGTCACCATCGGGCCGGCACCGAAGAACATCAGGCTGAAGCCGGTGACCAACACGCCGGGCCCCCCGGTCGCGGGTGTCCAGGTCATCACCAGCAGGCCGACCACCGAGATCAGCAGGCCACCGCTGATCAGGTAGGCCGGGCGGATCCGGCGGGCGAGGAGTGGCGCGGACAGAAAGCTGACCGTGTTCGCGCCCACCGCCGGGAGCATCCACAGGCCAGAGCGCAGCGGTGAGAGTCCCTGCACCAACTGGAGGTACTCGGTGATGAACAGCATGATGGCGCCCATCAGCATCGTGCCGAGGAACAGGCCGCTCAGCGCGCCGGTGAAGGAGCGGTTGTTGAACAGGCTCAGGTCCAGCAGCGGATCGCGGAGCGCACGCTGGCGCCGCGCGAACAGCACGCCGAAGGCCACTCCGACGACGACCGTCGCGATCGGCAGTGCGCCCAGGCCCTGCTTGGCCAGTTGCTTCAGGCCGTAGACGGCGGGCAGGATCGTGGCGAGGGACAGCACGACGCTGGGCACGTCCAGCCGACCCGCGTCGGGGTTGCGGTACTCCGGCAGTATCGCCGGACCCAGCACGAGCAGTAGTAGCATCGCGGGAACCCCCAGCAGGAACACCGATCCCCACCAGAAGTTGTCGAGCATCGCTCCGCCGACGATCGGGCCGATGATCGCGCCCACCGAAAAGCAGCCGGCCCAGATGCCGATGGCCATGCCCATCTGCCTGGGGTCGGGGAACATGGTCCTGATCAGGGACAGCGTGGAGGGCGCGAGGGTTGCCCCGGCGATCCCCAACAGTGCTCGTGCGGCGATCAGCATGTCCGGGTTGAGTGAGTACGCGGCCAGGACCGAAGCGGCCCCGAACGCGGCCGCACCGGTCAGCAGCAGCCTGCGCCGGCCGATCCGGTCACCGATGGTGCCCATCGTCACCAGGAAACCGGCCAGCATGAACGAGTAGATGTCGGTGATCCACAGTTGCTCGATGCTGCCGGCCCCCAGGGCCGTGCTCAGGTGTGGCAGCGCCAGGAGCATCACGTAGATGTCGATGGAGACCAACAAAGTGGGTAGGGCCAACACTGCCAGCCCGATCCACTCCCGTCGCCCGGCCTGTAGGCCAGCCCTGGGCGGGGTGGTGTCGTGCACGGGAGATCCTTCCTGACTCGCGAGACTGCTTCGTGGCGCCCTGTGGGCTCCTTCTACAGACAGGTCGGAGCGGGCCACGCGATCTCGACATCGGCCCGTCGCGGTCTGGAGTCCACGCCCGCCGCGATTCCGGTGATTCGGTGCGACCAACCGACCGTGCCCGCGGGACTCGGGTAACTTCGGCGCGGTACAGACACCTCTGGCCCGGAATCCGTTCTGTGCCGCCGCGGCGTGGCGCTCGTTGTTCCCGCTTCCGGCGCGGTGACCCGGCCCGGATGTCGAAGCAGAACCGCCTGCTCCGACTTCTCTGATGAGAGGCGCCCACACCGGGCGCCGGAACCCTGGGGATGTGCGCACATGAAGTACATGCTGATGATCTACATGAACCCCGCCACCTGGGAGTCTTTGTCCGAGGACGAGCACAACGAGGTGTTTCGGGGCCACGCCGACTTCCAGAAGTTGATCACTGAGTCCGGCGAGATGATCGGTACCGAGGCGCTGGCCGACCCGACGAACAGCGCGACAGTTCGGGTGCGCAACGGCGTCCCGGCGGTGACGGACGGGCCGTATCTGGAATCGAAGGAGTTTCTTTGCGGCTACTACATCGTTGACTGTGAGAGCAGGGAGCGCGCGGTCGAGTTGGCCGCCAGGGTTCCCGACGCACGGTTCACCGCGATGGAGGTGCGGCCGCTGTTGAACACAGGCGGTTCGGAGATGTGAGGACAGACGCCCGCGTCGAGGACCTGCTGTGCCGGTTGGCGCCGCAGGTTCTCGGCGCGCTGGTGCGCCGTCACGGCCGGTTCGACGCGTGTGAGGACGCGGTGCAGGAGGCACTGCTGGCGGCCGCCGTTCAGTG
>DATCXL010000490.1:0-8670 GCA_036565825.1 Mycobacteriales bacterium | reverse complement strand
GTACCGCGGACGTGTTCGCGATCGACGACGAACGGGTACTGCGCCGCTACCGCGACGGCACCGACGCGACCACCGAAGCGGCGGTGATGGCCTACCTGGCCGACCAGGGTTACCCGGTGCCCAGGGTGTGGCCGCACCCGGAGGGCGACGATCCGAACTCCGGCCCGGCCCGAGGCGACCTCGTACTGGAGCGCCTTACCGGACAGACCATGGTGCGGGCGATGGTGGACGGCACCCTCGCCACCGAGCAGGCGGGACAGCTTCTCGCCGGCCTGCTCCGTCGACTCCACGCGATCCCGGCACGGTTGTCCGCCGACCCATCACACCGTGTCCGGCACCTCGACCTGCATCCGGACAACGTGTTACTCACCCCGCGCGGTCCGGTCGTGATCGACTGGTCGAACACGTCCGAGGGGTCGCCCGGACTGGACTGGGCCGCCTCGGCCCTGATCCTGGCGCAGGTCGCGGTCGGTGGCGTGCATGGTGTGGACGAGGTGGCCCCCGTGGCCGGGGCGGTACTGCGTGCACTACTGGCGCACGGCACCCAGGTCGATCTCGGTGACGGCCGCACCGGTCACCTTGCCGACGCGAGGGCGATCAGGGCCAGCAACCCCACGCTGGCCCAGGACGAGATCGAACGGCTCGATGACGCTGTCGCCCTGGTCCTGGCCTCACAACGGATATGACCAGCAGTCACCGACCGGCGAGGAGCAGGTCCCGCAGGGCGGCAGACAGGTCGGACACGGCGGCCTGGGCGGCATCGACGTGCGGGGCCCAACTCATGAAGCCGTGCACGAGCGAGTCGTAGCGCAACAGCCGGGTCGGCACACCCGCCTCCCCAAGGAGTTCGGCGTACTTCTCGCCCTCGTCCCGGAACGGGTCGAATCCGGCGGTGACCACCACCGCGGGCGCGAGCCCGTCCAACCGCGCGCCCAGCGGCGCCGCCAGCGGCGACGTGCTCGGTGGGGTGGAACCGAGATAGTGCGCCCAGAACCACTCGATGGTCGCCCGGTCGAGCAGGTAGCCCTCGCCGTTCTCGACGATCGACGGGCAGGACATGCTCGGGTCCAGCATCGGGTAGACGAGTAGCTGCGCTGCCAGCGAGGGTTTGCCCTCGTCCCTCGCCAGAATCGCCGAGGTGGTCGCCAGACCGGCGCCCGCGCTGTCGCCGGCCACGGCGAGCGGAAGGGTGGCACCATCGACGTCTGTCAGGTTCTCGGCGACCCAACGCACGGCGGCGTAGGCCTGGTGGACGGCTGCCGGAAAGGGGTGTTCGGGTGCCAGGGCGTAGTCCACACTGACCACCACGGCGCCCGAACGCGCACACAGTGCCCGACAGTGCCACTCACTCGTGTCGAGATCGCCGACGACGAATCCACCGCCGTGAAAGTACGTCACCACACCGGTCGACGGCGTTGTCGGGCGGTACACCCGGATGGCGATGGCCCCCCGCGTCGACGATATTTCCCGGTCCTCGACCGCCGCCACCGGATCGAAGTCGGTGAACCCGGCACGCCACCGCGCGATCGCGCGTGCCGACGCCCGGGCGCCCGACACCCCGGCGTCCACATAGCCAGGAAAGCCCTGGCCGCTCTGTCGATCACGAAACGCCCACACCTGCGGGTCGACAACCACGGTGGTTCTCCTGGACTACGTGTGCCGGAACGCAACCGGCGATCGACTACTCCGACTGTTCGGCCTGTTCGAGACGACGGATCGTGTCGGCTTCGTTGTGTCCCAACAACCGTAGGGCCAGCCCGGAGTAGTACCTCGCGATCCGGTCCACCGAGAACCTACCGTCCGGTGAATACCAGTGCGAGACACCCGTGCACATCTCCAGCACGGCCAGGGTGGCCAGACGCGGTTCGGCGATGGTGAAGATACCGTCGGACCTGCCATCCGTAATACTGCTCAGCCAGAGCTTCTCGTAGGCATCCCGCAGGTCGATAACACTTCGTCGCGGGTCGGGTGAGAGGGATCGGAGTTCGGCGTCGGTCACCCGCGCCAGAGCCGCCCGGCTACAGTGGAAGCTCACGTGTATGTCGACCAGACTCACGACGTGTTCGGACGGTCCCCCGTCCGACGAGACCACCCTGGTCGCGGGTTCCAGCAGACTGTTCATGCCATCGAGCATGAGGGACAGCAGGAGTTCTTCCTTCGTGTCCATGTAGTGGTAGAGGGATGCCACCGAGATACCCGCCTCGTGCGCGATCTCCCGGATCCCGGTCGCCGCGAACCCCTTGACACTGAACAGCCGGATGGCGGCAGACTTGACTCGTTCTTCGGTTGTTGGCTCGGTAGTCGTCGTCATTCCCGATCCCGATTCATCTCATCGCGCTGTCTGGAAGCCGCTCGGGGTGTGTGGCAGGGCTGTTGGAAGCTCACACACCACACACCGAGGCCCTGATGGGTGTGCTCGCCCGATCGCCCCGACGCCGGCGAAGCCCGTTCCCCCGTCCCGAGACAGCGCATCAGGCGATGGACCTCCGCGCCAGGTCAGGTAAGGAGCCGAAGGGACTCTTCGTACCTCCGTGCGTTTCCTACGTACTCTGTGACGATGTCTCGGAACTGGTCGAAACTCCGGTCCCGGGCCACCACGCGTGCCGGAACACCCGCCATGAGCGCATTGGATGGTACATGAGTCCCCGGAGTGACCACGGCACCAGCCGCCACCACCACCTCTGACTCGATCGTCACCAGGTGCAGGACCGTCGAGTTGGAGCCGATGAGGCATCGATCCGAGATCCGACAGCCCTCAAGGTGCACCGCGTGGCCAACAACACAGTCCGAACCGATGATGGTCGGGTGTTCTTCGGTGGCGTGCAGTATCGAACCGTCCTGCACGGAGGTGCGCTCGCCAACGACGATCGAACCGTAGTCACCGCGCAGTACCGCACCCGGCCAGACCGAGACGTCGGCATGCAGCCGCACCGAGCCGATGATGACGGCGTCGGGATGAACGAAGGCGGTTGGGTCGATCTCCGGTCGGAGATCACCCAAACTGTAGACGGGCACCTGTGAACCTCTCTTTCCGATACCGGCAGACGGGTGTGAACGGATTCACGCTCATTCCCCGGACCAACCGCCGTCAGGCGTCGCCGGTCAGGGCACGTCGCGGGTTGTCAACCATGATCGTCTGTACCTCCTCTGTGGACATCCCGGCGGACCGCAACCGGGGCAGGAAATCGCTCATGACGAGCGTGAATCCGGGTCCGTTCGCGATCGACAGGTGGGACCGCAGACAGACGTCGTGCGAGAGCAGGACACGATCGAGGTATCCCGCGCGCCGCATTCCGACAACGTACTCGACCTGACGTTCCAGGTCGTAGGGGGTCAGGCCCCGGATGTTGTCGAACTGCACGTAGGCGCCCCGCCGTGCCAACTCCAGGTGGTACTCCGGAATCGGTACCGTGTCGCAGTGGCCGACAATCACCCGGTCGGGGGCCACGCCCTCGGCGGTCAACAGGTCGAGTTGGGCCAGGCCGACCGGCCACCTGGCCGCGTGCGTCGAAATGGTCACGCCGGTGCGCCGATGCGCCCGTGCCGCGGCTCGGAAGGACCGCTCCTCGTGGGCCGAGACATACCACTTGTCCGCGCCGATCTCGCCGATGATCCCGGCCCGGATCCCGGTCTCGGCCACACCGACGGTAAGGTCCCGCACGATCTGTTCGGCCACCTCGTCGACGCTGTGCGAGTCCATCCATTCGGCATCGATGTAGGGAATCCGGTAGTGGCCGCTGCCCATGACGATGTTGACACCGGATTCGGTGGACACCCGGCGCAGAAGTTCGGGGTCGCGACCCATGCTTCCGTTGGTGCAGTCCACCACGGTACGACCGCCCAGAGCGACGAACCGGGCACACTCCTCGGCCGCGAGCCGCGGATCGTTCAGTAGCCCGTCTCCGCGGTACTCCCTGAGCAGATTGATGAACAGGTGTTCGTGCATCAGTGTGGGCCCGATCTCGGCGGAGTCGATCGGACCGTTGACGGTGACCAGTTCGCCCATCAGATTCCACCTACCAGATCACCCATCCGGTTCCACCAGTCGCATCCATCGCATTCGCCCATGACGGTTGCCCTCTCCTCAGGCTGCGACGTCGAGTTCGCGCAGAATTCGTTCCAGTAGGGTGACCGCCAGGTGTTGTCGGTACTCGACGCCGGCGGCGACGTCCGCTGACGGTTGCATGTCGCCGACCACCAGTCGGGCCGCCGACGCGGGATCCGCCCCGTCGGCCAGTGCCCGTTCCACGGTGTGGGCGCGAAGCGGCGTGGAACCGGCGTTGACCAACCCGATCCGAATGGTGCCGGTCTGCTCGTCTCGGATCACCACGACGCCGATGACCGCCCACTCCTGGGCCCGACGGGCGAACTTCTCGTATCGCCAGGACCGGCGGGCCCGCGGGATGCGGATCTCGGTGACGATCTCGTCATCGGCCAGGTCGGTGGTCAGGAAGCCATGGAAGAAGTCCTGGGCCGACACCAACCGGGAACGCCGTTTGTTGGTGACCAGCACCGATCCGTCCAGGGCGAGCAGGAGGGCCGGCAGGTCCGAGGCCGGATCCGCGTGCGCGAGAGAACCCCCGATGGTCCCCCGATGCCGCACCTGTGGATCACCGACCATCGACGAGACGTGACCCAACGCCGGACACTCGCGTCGCACCACATCCGAACGTTCCAGGTCGCAGTACCGGGTCAGCGCGCCGACGACCAGGTCGTCGGAGTCCACCCTGGTGTAGTTCAGCGACTCGAGCGCACCGATGTCCAGGATCGCGGTCGGTGCGGCCAGTCGCAGTTTCAGCAGCGGAATGAGCGACTGGCCACCGGCCAGTACCTTCGCGTCGTCGCGGTACTGGGCGAGCAGGGCGAGCGCCTCGGGCAGCGACGACGGGCGCGCGTAGCTGAACGGGTTTGGGAACACGGCTGACTTCCGATCGTCACTGGGTCTGGTGCCCCTGGGACTGCTGCTCCGGGGAGTGCTCTGCCGGGGAATGCTGTGCCTGGTCGGGTCCACCCGACGCCGACGGTGTCGGGTGGACCCGGGCGCCGGCCAGCACCGCCTCCACGATGTTGTGGTACCCGGTGCACCGGCACAGGTTGCCCTCCAGTCCTCTTCGGACGTCCTGCTCGGTCGGCGACGGGTTCTCCTGGACCAACGAGACGGCCGCCATGACCATGCCGGGGGTGCAGTACCCACACTGGAGCGCGTGGTGTTCCCGGAAGGCCCTCTGCATCGGGTGCAACTCGCCGGCCGGGGTGGCAAGACCCTCGATGGTGGTCACCGAACGCGCGTTCGCCTGCGCGGCCAGTACCGTGCAGGACTTGACCGACTCACCGTCGAGCAGAACGGTGCAGGCACCACAGGACGTGGTGTCGCACCCGACGTTCGTGCCGGTCAACCCGAGGACGTCGCGCAGCAGGTGGACCAGCAGGAGACGCGGTTCGACCTCCGCCTGGTGCGGTTGACCGTTGACCAGCAACGTGACCGGCACCCTGTCGACCATCATGACGGCACGTCCTTTCCACTCGCGGAGTTGACCGCCGCCCACACCCGGGAGGGTGTCGTCGGGATGTCGATGTGTCGTACGCCCAGAAAGGACAGTGCGTCCACCACTGCGCTCTGTAGGGCAGGAGTCGCGCCGATCGTGCCCGACTCACCAATTCCCTTGACGCCAAGGGGGTTGAACGGGGTCGGTGTCTCGGTGTGGAACGTCTCGAACATCGGCAGTTCCGCGGCACTGATGAACGGGTAGTCGGCGAGGTTGGTGGTCAGTGGGTTCCCGTCGGCGTCGAAGAGCACCTCCTCCAGCAACCCGTTGGCCAGGCCCTGCGCCAGTCCCCCGTGGACCTGCCCCCGGGCCACCACCGGGTTGATGATGCGTCCGGCATCGTCAACCGCCACGACCCTGTCCAGGACGACCTTGCCCGTCTGGAGATCCACCTCGACGACCACCACGTGCGCGCCGAAGGGGAAGGTGGCCGACTCGGGAACCAGGTCCACGGTCGCGGCCAGGTTCTCACCGCGACCCGCGAGTTGGGCCTGCAACTGCGCCCAGGTCAGACCCACCGCGGGAACACCCGCGACGTGGAAGGTGCCCCGATCCCGGTCCAACACGATGTCGTCGGGACTGGCCTCCAGCAGGTCCGCGGCGGCCTGGCGGGCTCGCTCGACCAGTTCTGCCGCGGCCTGTCGGGCGGCGACGCCGCCGGACTGGAGCGAGCGGGATCCGTAGGTGCCCACTCCTCGTGGCACCAGTGCGGTGTCGCCGTGCACCACGTCGATCTGGTCGGCCGGCACACCGGTCTGGTCGCTGACCAGCATCGCCCAGGTGGTGTCGTGTCCCTGCCCCTGTGGAGAGGTTCCGGTCCGCACCAGCAGGCGGCCGTCGGCGCCGAGTTCCACCGCGCCGAACTCGCCCTCCATCGTGCCCCCGGTGATCTCGACGTAGGTCGACACGCCTATCCCGAGTTGGTGCGGTCCGCCCCGCGCGCGCCGTTCCCGCTGTTCGGCCCGAAGCTGGGTGTACCCGGCCTTGTCCAGCGCCAGGTCCAGGGCTCGTTCGTAGTCGCCGCTGTCATAGGTGACGCCCATGGCGGTGACGAAGGGAAAGGACTCCTTCGGGATCAGGTTGCGCCGGCGCACCTCGACCGGATCGAGCCCGATCTCGGCGGCGAACAGGTCGACCGCCCGCTCCACGGCCGCGGTCGCCTCGGGCCTACCCGCACCGCGGTAGGCGACGACGGGGGTGGTGTTGGTCAGCACCGAGGCGCAGGAGAACTCGACGTTCTCGATCGCATACGGCCCTGGCACCACGGTGCGGGTCCAGTACGGAAGGGTGGCGCCAACCCGGGGGTAGGCACCGGCGTCCTGGACAGCCGTCAGGCGGTAGGTCAGGATCCTGCCGTCACGGGTTCCGCCGATCTCGATGTCCTGGAGTTGGGCGCGACCATGCCCCATCGCCACCATGCTCTCCGAGCGGCTCTCCACCCACTTGAGTGGACGTTCGAACCGTCGGGCCAGCCAGGCGACCAGCAACTCGTCTGGATAGTCGCCGATCTTCGCGCCGAAGCCACCGCCCACATCCGGGGCGATGACCTGGATCCGTTCGTTGTTCGAGTCGAGAATCGAGACCAGGTGGTCGCGAACCATGTGCGGCGTCTGGGTGGAGACCCAGAACGTCAGCCGATCACCGTCCCAGCGTGCGATCGCGCCCCGGACCTCCATCGGACACGGTGCCACCCGGGGGCTGCGCGTTCGCTGCCGGACCACCACCTCGCAGGCGTCGAGTGCGTCGCTGCCGCCGGTGTGTGACACCTCGAACGCCACGTTCGACCCGACCTCGGGGAAGAGGAGGACCTCACCGTCCACCGACCGGGCCGGGTCGACCACCACCGGCAGGGGCTCGTAGTCGACGATGACCGCCTCGGCCGCGTCCTCACCGACGTAACGGTCGGTGGTGATCACGGCGGCGATCGGCTCACCCACGTACCTGACCCGGTCGCGTGCCAACCACGGCTGGAGCATGCCCTGGTTGGCCATCGGATCAGGCGGCAGCGGCGGGAAGTCCTGCACGTCGACCGCGGTGACCACACCGAGGACGCCGTCCATCTGTGCCGCGGCGGTGACGTCGAGCAGCGAGATCTCCGCGTGTGCCAGGCTCGACCGGACGTAGGTCACATAGGCCACGCCCGGCACGTCCACGTCATCGAGGTAGGTACCGCCGACCGTCAGCAGCCGCGGGTCCTCGGACCGGAGGACCCGGGAACCAAGGATGCTGCCGCTCACGGGTGCTGCCCACTGTCGTTGTCGACCGGATACTCGACCTGTTCGGTCGGGATGATCCGCATGGGGCGCCCGTCGGCGATCTCCTCGATCCCGTGCGCCACCAGCGACGGGGTCAACGCGAGGATGGTCAGGCCGAAGATCTGTTCGGGCGTCCACCGGAACTCGAGCAGAATCGCCCCGATGAGGGCGTCGACATTGAGCGTGAGCTCCCGACCGGTCACCACGGCGAACCGGGTGGCGAGCTGGTCGGCCAGGGCGACGTAACCGTCGTAGCAGCCGTTCCGCTGGGCCACCCGGCGGAGCGCCTCGGACCGCGGGTCGATCGGGCGGTGGATGGGATGACCAAGCCCGGGCAGCCGCTGGTGTCGGCTCCGGTAACCGCGGACGAGGTCGTCGATCCGGTCGTCCGGCACGGACCGCGGGCCACCGTCCCCGGCGAGGTCACGCAGCAACTCGGCGATCAGGTGCGGTACCGCCGTGCTGGCACCGATGCCCAGTATCCCCGCCGCGACCGCGGCCGGCAGCGACCCCGATCCCGACGCCGCGTAACGGGTGACCGCGGTCGGGGTGCCGACGAAACCGTGGTCGGCCGCGGAGGCGAAGATCGCGTCCACCATCAGCCGTTCGGTCTGCGACGGGCGGCTTCCCCTGATCACCAGGCACACCACGTCGGTGAACGAGGCGGTGTCGATCAGGTCCTCGATCCTCCCGCCACGAATGAAGATCTCGCCGGGTGCCACCCGGCTGATGAGGGTCCGGAAGGTGGGCTGGGAGGCGGTCACAGGTTACTTTCCTCGCTTGCGTCGGATGACGGGCTCGCCAGGCCGGACGTCGCGTCTGTGCCGGACGCCGCGTCTGGACCGGACATTGCGTCGGGTTCGGCGGCC
>DATCXL010000473.1:0-4720 GCA_036565825.1 Mycobacteriales bacterium | reverse complement strand
CGAGTGGGGCATGGTGGCGCGCCGCCACGCCCTGCGCCGTTTCGGCCTACAGCGATTCCTCGACGACTGGGACGCCCTGTTGGAGGAGGTGGCGGCCGGATGATGCCGATGAGAGTCGCGCTGGTGTCCGAGCACGCCAGCCCGCTGGCCGTGCTCGGCGGCCACGACGCAGGTGGCCAGAACGTGCACGTGGCCGCCCTCGCCCGCGAACTGGCCGAGCGTGGCCACAGCGTGGAGGTCTACACCAGACGTGATGATGACAGCCTGCCAGCGACGGTCGCCTGGCACGAGAGCGTCCGGTCGGGCGGCACCGTACGTGTGGTGCACGTTCCGGCCGGGCCGGCCTGCCCGGTACCCAAGGACGAACTGCCGCCGTACCTGCCTCGATTCGGCCGCTGGCTCGCCCGGCGGTGGATCCGGCAGCCCCCCGACGTGGTGCACGCCCACTTCTGGATGTCGGGGCTGACGGCGCTGCAGGCCCGTGACACGGTGGGGATCCCCGTCGTGCAGACCTTCCACGCCCTGGGGGTGGTCAAGCGTCGGCACCAGGGCAGTCGCGACACCAGTCCGGCTGGACGTCTGGCCGCCGAACACCGGCTGGCCCGTGTCAGCGACGCGGTGATCGCGACATGTTCTGACGAGGTACGTGAGCTGCTCGCACTGGGAACGCCCGCCCAACGACTGCACGTCGCGCCATGCGGGGTCGACCTTGCCACCTTCGTCGCGAATGGCCCCGCCGTCCCCCGCGGCGCCGCCCCCCGCATCCTGTCGATCGGACGGCTGGTCGAACGCAAGGGCATCGACACCCTCCTCGCGGCGCTGGCGCTGGTGCCGGAGGCCGAACTGGTGGTCGCTGGCGGGCCGGATGTCACCACCGCCGACTGCGATCCGGAGGTCTGCCGGTTGCGTGCTGTCGCGGACCGGTACGGCGTGACCGACCGGGTCCGGTTCGTCGGGCGGATCGCCCGGCCTGACGTGCCAGCGCTGCTGCGCTCGGCCGACGTGGTCGCCTGCGTTCCCTGGTACGAGCCCTTCGGAATCGTCCCGCTGGAAGCCATGGCGTGCGGTGTTCCGGTGGTGGCGACCGCGGTTGGCGGGATGCTGGACACGGTGATCGACGGGCAGACCGGCGTGCACGTTCCGCCGCGCGACCCGCACCGGCTGGCCACGGCACTGTCCAGTTTGATCGCCCACCCGCGGTTGCGGGCGGAGATGGGCCGCCGCGGCACCGCACACGTGCACGGCCACTACGGCTGGGGCGGCGTCGCCGAACGAACCGAGGCGGTCTACCACAGGGTGGTCCGCGCCGCCGCGTCCGGGTCGGCCACCAGCGCCACGCCGCTCGAGGCACTGCAGGCGTTGTCGGTCACCGCAGAGAGGGGGTTGGTGTGAAAGGCTTCGGAGATCTCCGGTCGCATCTGCCAGACCTACGTACCGCGCTGGGTGACCTCGAACGACAGGCCGAGACGGTGAGCGGTTGGGGTGCCCAGCTGGCGACCGTGTTCGGATGCGGAAATCGCCTGCTGGTGGCCGGTAACGGTGGCAGCGCCGCGCAGGCACAGCACCTCACCGCCGAGTTGGTGGGCCGGTTCGAGCAGGAGCGCCGGCCGCTGCCCGCGATCGCACTGCACGCCGAGACCTCCAGCGTCACCGCGATCGGCAACGACTACGGCTTCGACCAGGTGTTCGAGCGCCAGGTGCGCGCCCACGGCCGGCCCGGCGACGCGTTGATACTGCTGAGTACGAGTGGGCACAGCCCGAACCTGCTGCGCGCGGCCGAACAGGGTCGCGTCGCCGGACTGTGGGTCTGGGCCATGACCGGTCCGACGCCAAACCCTCTCGCCGTGCTGGCCGACTCCGTACTGACCGTCGACGCCCGATCCTGCGCGGCGGTACAGGAGACACATCTGGTCGCGGTGCACGCACTGTGTGCCGCCGTCGAACGGCACCTGCCACACGAGGCCGGGACCGACCAGCTGGTGTACGTCCCGACCGCGCTCGCCCGGTCGGAGGCCCACTGATGAGAATCCTCGTACTGGGCGAGGTCATCCTCGACCGGGACGTCCACGGTGCGGTCGCGCGGGTCGCCCCGGACGCGCCGGTGCCCGTCGTGGACGTCGAGCGTCGGGACGAACGCCCCGGCGGTGCTGGCCTGGTCGCCCGCCTGCTGGCCCACACCGGTGCCGACGTCCGGCTCGCCGCGCCGTTCGCGTCAGACGGCACCGGGGCACGGTTGCGCTCGTTGTTGGAGGCTGACCGGATCACCTGCCTACCGATCACCACGGCCCGCGCCACCCACAGCGTCACCCGGGTACGCAGTGACAGCCAGTCGCTGATACGCATCGACGAGCACACCGACCAACTCGCCCGCGACGCCACCGTCGAGGTCACCGCGGTGGAGGCCGAGCTGACCCGCGCCGACGCGGTCGTGGTGGCCGACTACGGAGCCGGGCTCTGTCGACACGAACAACTGCGCCGCCTGCTGGGCAGATGGGCGACCCGTCGGGTGATGGTGTGGGACCCACACCCGCGGGGAGCCGAGCCGGTGCCTGGAGTGCACATCGTCACGCCGAACCGCGGGGAGGCGTTGGGATTCGTCGGCGCGACGGTGAACAGCCTTGACGTCGCCGCGAGCACGTTGCGCGAACGATGGCGGGCGGGTGCGGTGGCGGCCACCGACGGCGCCGCGGGTGTGCTCACCGCGATCGCAGGCTCACCCACCCTGTTCGTCCCAGCGCCGTTCGTGGTCGACGGTGACTCGTGCGGTGCCGGTGACCGGTTCACCGCCTCGGTGGCCGTCGCCCTGGTCGGCGGCGCGTCGGTGCCCGGTGCTGTGGCCACCGCTGTGGGGGACGTCGCGGCGTGGTTGCGCGACGGCGGGGTGACCGGGCGGTCTCGGCTCATGCCCGACCCCGTCGCATCCGGTGGGAACCGGGGCACCGACGTCACCGTGGTGGCCACCGGCGGCTGTTTCGACGTGCTGCACGCCGGACACGTCGCCAGTCTGCAGGCAGCCCGTCGGCTCGGGGACCGTCTGGTGGTGTTGCTGAACTCCGATGCCAGCGTGCGGCGACTGAAGGGACCCGCGCGGCCCGTGCAAAGCGCTGCCGACCGGGCCAGGGTGCTGGGCTCGCTCGCCTGTGTCGACGAGGTGCGCGTCTTCGACGAGGACACCCCCGAAACGGCCCTGGCCGAGTTGCGGCCCGACGTCTGGGCGAAGGGCGGCGACTACGCCGGCGAGCACATGCCCGAGGCCGCGTTGGTCACCTCCTGGGGCGGCCGGATCGTCCTGCTGCCCCACCTGCCGGGCCGGTCCACGACCCGGATCCTCACCCATGTCGACCAACACACCACCAGGGAGCGGACCGCATGAACAGCATGGGATCCGGCGACAACGCGTTGCGCGGGGCAGTCCTCGTCACCGGGGGTTCGAGTGGTTTGGGTGCCGCCGTGGTCTCCGCCGTGGCCAAGCGCGGGGCCACGCCGGTGGTCCTGGACCGTCAGCCACCGCCGGACGGGGCCGCGTTCGTGCAGGTCGACCTCGCCGACGCTCAGGCCGCCCAGACCGCCGTGGCCGAGGCGACAGAGCTGGCCGGGCCACCCACCGCCGTGGTGTCGGCGGCCGGTACGGACGCCTGCGGGCGTCTGGACGAGCTCGCGTTCGCTGACTGGGCGCGGGTGGTCGCGGTGAACCTGGTGGGCACCGCCGCGGTGGTGCGGGCCGCATTGCCGTCACTGCGCGCCGGCCGCGGCCGGATCGTCACCGTCGCCTCCACGCTGGGGCTGCGGGCGGTCAGTGACGCCACCGCGTACTGCGCGTCGAAGTTCGGTGTGGTGGGGTTCACCCGGGCGCTCGCCGCCGAGACCGCCGGGGAGGTCGGCGTGACGCTGCTGATCCCCGGCGGTATGAACACACGTTTCTTCGACGGCCGCCCCGAACAGTACCGGCCCGGGCCGGACGCGGTGCTCGACGACCCGGCTCACGTCGCCGACGCGGTGCTGTTCGCACTGTCGCAGCCGGTCGGATGTGAGGTTCGCGAAATGGTCGTCTGCTCCTCGACCGAGACGTCATGGCCCTGACCGGTCCACACCCGCACGCCCGTGGTCCGGCTGACCGTGATTCCCAGGCAACCGAACCAGCCGTGCTGGTCCTGCGGGCGCTCGGTCTTGGTGACGCACTGACCGGGGTACCGGCGCTGCGCGGCCTGCGTCGCCGGTTCGGTGGTCGCCGCCTGGTACTGGCCGCGGACGGGCCACCGGCGGCGCTGCTGCAGACCTGCGGGGTGGTCGACGCGGTGGTGCCGACCCAGGGGCTCGACGGTGAGCCGCCGGGACTGCGGCTGGCCGCGGTGGTCGGCATTGGGCATACCCGGCACGTCGCGGTGAACCTGCACGGTCGGGGACCGGCCAGTCACCGTCTGCTGCTGGCTGGACACCCTTCGACGCTGCTGTGCTTCGCCAACCGCCACGCGTGGGCAGCAGGCGGGCCACGCTGGGATCCGGCCGAGCACGAGGTGCTGCGATGGTGTCGGCTTGTCGAGTACGCAGGCGGTCGTTGCCACCCGTGCGATCTGCGGCTGTCGACGCCGACTGCCCGGGCGCCGATGGCCGGAGTAGAGGGCTACGTGGTGGTACACCCCGGTGCCGCGAGCGGCTCACGGCGTTGGCCGGCGGCCCGGTGGGCGAGGGTGGCGCGGTGGCTGGCGGATCGGGGCCGGCG
>DATCXL010000459.1:0-6046 GCA_036565825.1 Mycobacteriales bacterium | reverse complement strand
CCACGGCGCCTACGACATCACCGCCCTGTCCAACGCCGTCCGCGTCGCCCGCGCCAGCGCCAGCGCCAGCACGAGGACCTGACGGGCGAGCGCGGGCGCGCGCGCCGCATGACGTGACGGTGGAAATCCCCCGTGGCGCAGTGGGTGCGAACATCGTGAACCAAACAGTCTCGAAGCGGGCCCCGCTGAGGTTGCGACCAGGCGAGTGGGTGCGGTGGCAGATCACCCACCGGCGAGCCAGTTCCCTCGGCCACGGCCCCCGTATAACAGCCTGCACATCCTGAATCTGGCGTACGGCGAGGTGACGGCCACGGATGTCTTCCTGGGGACACCGACACTCTGGTGGCCATTGACAGCTGCGCGCTCGTAGGTGCCGCAACGGCCGCAGCCAACCGGGTGCCTCCGGACGGCTCTCGTGTGCCGCCGCAGGCGGGTCCACCTACCAGCAGTGCCTTCGGCCTCGAGTCGACACACGAGATCTTCCTCTTCGGCATTGGTGTGCGAGCGTCGAGTCGGTGGACGGGCCCAAGCCGCGCTCGCTTGC
Source organism: Mycobacteriales bacterium (assembly GCA_036565825.1). GTDB lineage: Bacteria > Actinomycetota > Actinomycetes > Mycobacteriales > DASULA01 > DASULA01. The sequence goes on along the minus strand of DATCXL010000459.1, from coordinate 5,502 downwards.
CGGCATCTCACCGCGGGATCTGGCCGCGGCCTTCGTCGAGCAGTACCTGTGGGTCCACAAAGGCGGTCGCCCGTCGGTTCTCGGCCGCGCTGGCGGAGGTCGCCGCCACGACCGTCGGCGAGTTGGATGCCACGACCAGCGTCGGCTTGTGGATCGGTGGCCGGCTCTCCGCAGTGGCGTGGTCCTTTCCGACCGGGAGCGGGCTTGTGGAAGTCGTCACCGAAACAGGGTCCCGCGACGAGCCCGACGGAGTTCGTCTAGCGACACCGAACGTCAGTGGGTGCATCACTCGGCAACGCCGCCATCCGCGCGGGTCGCGCGGTCACCGCCTTGACCGCATCGGTACACGCTGCCCCGGCCTGCACCCACGTCGCGGGCATCGCCGGCCCGGACGGCATCTGGAGCACAGGTGTGGCTCAGGACGCGACCCCAGGCATTTGGCCTTCAGGCCACCGAGTGGGTGATCGTCGCCAAGTAGTGGCCCGCGACTGCTCCGGCGGGCACAGATACCCGGATTGTCGGGTTCCACGTGACGGAGTTGTCACCGTCTACGTCCGTGGCGGTGACAACGGCCTGTGCTGCGACGGACAGATCGGTCAGCGGCGTCGGCGTGAATGTGGCTGAGCCCGCGGTTGTGGCGAAGCCGTTGATCGAGTAGCGGGCGTTGTCCACGGGGATGGTCCCGGCGGCTGTGCCAGCACTGGTGGTGAAGTCGGTGGCGGAGACCGTGGCGGTCCAGCCGACCGCGAGACCGGCGCGTTGGTCGGTCACCCGAACGGTGCCGAGGCCGGCGTTGACGGCTCCGCCCGGCACCGTCGTGCCGAGATCAGCGCCGGCCGGTGCGGTGATCGAGAGCACACCGACGGCGGCCGTGATCGTGTTGGTGTCGAGGGTGACCGCACCGTTACGGGCCAGCGCTCGGCCGTCGATGGTGGCGTCGGTTGTCACCGTGATCGACGTCAGGGCAAGGATGGTGCCGGCGAAGGTGGAGGCCGTTCCCAGCGTCGCTGAGCTACCGACCTGCCAGAAGACGTTGGATGCCTGGGCGCCGCCGGTGAGATCGACATGGCTGGCTGATCCGGTGATGAGTGTGGAGGCGATCTGGAGGACGAAAACGGCGCTGGGATCGCCCTGAGCGTCGAGCGTGAGCGTGCCGGTCAGCCCGAGCGCCGAGGTTGACCTGTAGACGCCGGGGGTGAGCGTCTGGCCGACAAGGTCGCCTGAGACGCTGGTGGCCGGGGTTCGTCCAGCGGCGTCGTCGTATGCGGCGGTCAGGTCGGACTGTGCTTGCAGCGCCGCCGCATCGGCGCTGTGTTGCGCCCCGATCAGTGTGCCGGGCGGAAACCCGGTCACCGCGGTGCCCGGGCTCACGCCCAGATCCCCGGTAATGAAGCTGGCACCCGTGTTGGTGACCGTGGTGCCGGCCAGGACCGCGAAGTCGCTGGCAACTCCGAGACTCACCGGCAGTTCCGCGGCCCTCGCGCCGGAGGGGGTAACGATGACGGCAGCCATGCCGACGACAAGCACGCAAACCGCCACCGACCAGGAGAACTCGGGTCGCTCACGTGAGACGTGAGCCAAGGCAGCTTTCATTCAGCGGATCTTTCTCCTGCAGAAGGATGCCGAATACGTCAGGCTGTTACACCTGCAGGGGCTTAGACCTCTGCGCAGGCTCAGCCGCCTCATGGATGATACGGCCTTCTTCAAGCACCGTGCGGTCCTGGCCGAAGAGTTCCACGACGGCGCCAGGTCAGCCCGGTCGCGGATCATTCGCTGTGCAGGACCCGCACAGCCGACCTGATGGGTAAAAACGACACGGCATGTCAGTTGGACTAACGAGCAGGTCAGCGAACTGTCGGGTCTTGGGGAGGCCGGCCAGCCGCCGGATCGTGTCCAGCCCGTCGGGTGTTCCGGGCCGGTGCCGCTCCAGGGCCTGCGCACCGGCGCGCTGCCACTGTCGCAGGGTCCCCCTGCGGGGCCGGCCACCAGGTGTGGTTGTTCCTGGGATCACTCAATCCCAGAAGGAGGCTTCGCCATGGCTTCCTGGAACACGCCAGGACTACCCACAGACCCCCGAAACCACTTCCGGAAACACGACAACCCGGCGAGGACGGATACCTGCACCACTCGACGGAGACCTGTCCTGAAACAACGCCTGCGATCTTGACCAAATCGGTGAGCTGACCGCCCGCTCGCTTGGTTGAAAAAGGTTCCGCTGCCTACTCGGTGCGCAGGGGGACAGCTCAGTGCTGGCCGGCCTCTTGTGCCACGCGCTCCAGCCGGTTCCGGTAGGTCTCCCACCACGCCTGGTCGCCTGGCGCCATGTTGTCGTTACCCTCGCGCAGCCCGGCGGCCCCGTCGATGAGCTCCCGGATGATGTCGGCATGGCCGACGTGCCGATCGGTCTCCGCGATCACGTGCACCAGGGTGCGGTGCAGCGTCACCTCCCGCCGATCCTCCGGCCACCACGGCACACGGCCGACCGCGTCCAGGGACAGCGCCTCGATGGTGGCGTCGGAGTGCGCCCATGCCCGGTGGTACAACCCGACGATCTGGTCGCGCGGCTCCTCGGCGGTGGCCCACATGTCAGCGTTGGGTTCGGCGTCGTCGTCGAACCAGGGCAGCGGCTCGTCGGACGGCCGGCCGAAGGTCCCGCCGAAGTACCCCAACTCGACGACGGCCACATGCTTGACCAGCCCCAACAGGTTGGTGCCGGTCGAGGTCATCGGACGACGGATGTCGTACTCCGAGAGTCCGTCGAGCTTCCACAGCAACGCCTCGCGGGCAACCTGCAGGTAACGGTGCAGGTCCGCTTTCAGATCCGATCCGGTCATGCGGTGCAGCCTGCCACGGCCCACCGACAACTTTCGGAACACGATGCTCATGCTGTGATCCGCCAGCGGGCCATTCCAGGTGGAACCGACGTGCAGGTTGGTCTGGCCGACGACCGGCGTGCGGGAGTCGGCTGATACACCGCCGGTGAGCAAGCCACCGCCCACGCCCGGGTTCGCTTCCGCAGCCACAAGCGAGGTAGCATGGTTCCTTCAGATGGGTAGAAGGGTATACTCATGGGACTGAACATCAAGAACGAGGACACCCACCGCCTGGTGCAGGAGTTGGCTGGGCTGACCGGCGAGACCCAGACTGCCGCGGTGACGGTGGCGGTTCGTGAGCGTCTCGATCGGGTGCGTCACCTTCGGGGCGCCGGTCTGGCTGATCGACTGCTTGCCCTGGGCGAGGACACCGCCCGTCGGCTGCCCGCGCGACTGCGCACGGTTGATCACGGCGAGATGCTGTACGACGAGAACGGCCTGCCCAAATGATCATCGACACCTCGGCGTTGATCGCGATCCTGCGTGCCGAACCCGAGGCTGCGGTATGCGCCAGGACGATCGAGGCCGCCGCGCAACGGCGGATGTCCGCGGCGAACTACCTGGAGGCTGCCGTGGTGATGGACAGTGCCCGGGATCCGGTGGTCAGCCGTCGCTTCGACGAACTGGTTGCCGCGGCGGAGATCCGGATCGAGCCGGTCACCGAAGTCCAGGCCCGGATCGCGCGGGAGGCCTACCGTGACTTCGGTAAGCGCAGCGGCCACCCTGCCGGGCTCAACTTCGGGGACTGCTTCGCCTACGCCCTGGCCAAGGACCGGGCCGAGCCGCTGTTGTTCAAGGGCAACGATTTCGTCCACACCGACCTGACACCTGCCATCACCGGCTGATGGCCTCGAGGAAACCGTCGGCCGTCGGTTGCACAGGTTAATCAATGGCCCGCCCACAATGGCCCCAGCTAGCCTGCCGCGGTGTACTCCGACGCCGAAGCCGCCGCCCTGTACGACATCATGAACCCGTGGGACGCCACCACGTACGCCAGTGACGCCTACTACACCGAGTTGGTGATGGCGGCAGGTGCCGTCCTCGACGTAGGCTGCGGGACCGGCTCGATGCTGCACCACGCCCGGGGCCTCGGACACACCGGACGCCTCGTCGGGATCGAGCCGGACGCGGCGATGCTTGATCGGGCGCGGCGGCGTACCAGTATCGAATGGGTTCTCGGCACTGCCGCTGATGCCGCGTGGGATCGGGAGTTCGACCTCGCGACCATGGTGAGTCACGCGTTCCAGTGCCTGGTCGGCGACGACGAGTTGCGTGCTTCGCTGGTCGCGATCCGGGCGGCGCTGGTCGACGGTGGCCGGTTCGCGTTCGAGACGCGCCACCCGGCGGCCCGCGCGTGGGAGGGCTGGAGTCCGGACAACGCCTCCGACGTCGAGGATCCGACCGGTCGCACGCTGCGGCTCACGCACAATGTCGAGTCCGTGGTCGGCGGTGTGGTCACGTTCACCGAGACGACGAGCACCGCTGAGGGCGCCGAGCTACGCGTGGACCGGGCGAGCCTTCGGTTTCTGGACGTGCCGACACTTGGGGAGTTCCTGGCCGGGACCGGGTTCGCGATCGAGGCCCAGTACGGCGACTGGGGCCGCGGCCCGGTCACCGACGACAGCCGCGAGATCATCACGATCGCCCGACGGGTCTAGATGGTTGGTTCCAGGCCCTTGCCAGGGCGCAGCCCCGGTTCCGGCATCCCACCGTCAGTGGGCATGGTGCGTGTTGCCCTCTGCGGGGGAGCTCCGCTCCACCAGAGTGGGCGCCGTGGCCTGACAAACCGTTGGCGACGGCGGCGCTACCACGGCGACTGCCCCCGGTGCAGCCATGACTGGCGTGAGCATCCACCGAACGTGGCCGGTGAGGAATCGTGCGTCGAGTGCCGATATGAAATCGAACATGGCCAGCGCGAGACCGCAGAGCCACCGTGCACCGACGTGGCGCCGCTCGCCCCGAGGCTGTAGCCCGACAACAGGCGAGACAGTCGTGGGGCACGCGCCAACCGGAGGGTGGCGATCACGAGGCAGGCCCCGGACCGCGTTCTCGCTGGTCAGAGGCCTGTTTTCGCAGGTCAGAAGGTGTGCCCCCGGCAGGATTCGAACCTGCGCACCCGCCTCCGGAGGGCGGTGTGGCTCGGACGGTCATTAGCCCTCTGACCTGCGTGTTTGCGTCCATCGAGCCGACATGCGCTCGAACTTCGGCGCGTATTCGGCGTTGAGTGGCCAGCAGAGGGCTCCTCCGGTCATCCGCGCCGTGACGTTCAACGCTCACCGCTCTCGTTGCGTGTTCCACCGGACGGGAATGAGCAGTGCGGTGATGTTGTCGTGCCCTCCAGCGTCGAGGGCGTGTCGGACCAGTGACCGTGCGTCCTGCAGTAGGCCTCCGGTGGCCGGTGGTGTGCTGTGTGAGCGGTGGGGGATCTGGGCTCGCAGTGAATCGGCGTCCGCCAGGTAACGCCACAGGCCATCGGTGCACAGCAGCAGGCGGCCTGGTCCCGGTGGCCGGTGACTGCGGATGCGCGGTGCCGGTTCGCCGGCATCGGCCCCGAGCCAGGCTGCGAGGACATCATGATCGCCGGTGTCGTCCTCGGTCAGTACCATCCCGGGTCCTGTGTCTGGCAGCC
>DATCXL010000448.1:0-5422 GCA_036565825.1 Mycobacteriales bacterium | reverse complement strand
GGCCGAGGCGCACCAGGAGATCCTGGCCAGCACCGACGGGCACCCGCCGGCCATCCTGGACCCGTTCGCCGGCGGCGGGTCGATCCCACTGGAGGCCCAGCGGCTCGGGTTGGAGGCGCACGCCTCGGACCTGAACCCGGTCGCGGTGCTGATCAACAAGGCGCTGATCGAGATCCCGCCGAAGTGGGCCGGTCGTCCGCCGGTGTTCCCCGGCGCGGCCGAATCCCGGCTGGGGGACTGGCCGGGCGCCACCGGGCTGGCCGAGGACGTGCGCCGGTACGGGCAGTGGATGCGCGACGAGGCCGAGAAGCGGATCGGCCACCTGTATCCGAAGGCGATGTTGTCCGACGGCACCACCGCGTCGGTGATCGCCTGGATCTGGGCCCGCACGGTCACCTGCCCGAACCCGGCCTGTGGGATCTCCATGCCGCTGGTCCGCTCGTTCTGGCTGGGCAAGAAGAAGGGCAAGGAGGCATACGTCGTGCCCCGGGTCGGGGACGGGCGGATGGAGTTCTCCATTGGCACCGACCCGGCCGCCGCGCCGCGAAAGGACAACGACGGCACGGTCAGCCGGACCGGCGCGACCTGCCTGGCCTGCGAGAGCGCGGTGCCACTGACCTACATCCGGGCCGAGGGCAAGGCCGGCCGGATGGGTGCCCAACTCATGGCCATCGCCGCCGAGGGAAAACGTCGCCGCATCTACCTAGCGCCCACCCCCGAACACGAACAGGCCGCCGACGTCCCCGTCCCGGACGACGTTCCGGATACCGAGATACCGCACAACCCGCGCTACCTCACCACCCCGAACTACGGCATGACCCACCACGCCGACCTGTTCACCCCTCGCCAACTCACCGCCCTGACCACCTTCAGCGACCTCGTCGGAGAAGCCCGTACCCGTGTTCACGCCGACGCCCTTAGATCCAGCCCCAGTGATGGTTCAAACCCGAGAAGCCAGCGACATGAGCCCGAGACGTATGCGACTACAGTTGCAACTTATCTGGCGTTCGTCATAGACAAGTTGGCCGATTATGGTTGCTCGTTGACAGTCTGGTACCCGAAAGAAGATCGGCCAAAGAATCTATTCGCACGTCAAGCAATACCGATGGTATGGGACTTCCCGGAGATTGCGCCGTTCTCAAGTATCGGTGGTGCTTGGACCGCGTGCTTGCGGATTGTGGTAGATGTATTCGAATCGCTGCGCCTTGTCCCGGGAACTGTCGTAACACAGGAGAGTGCCTCACATCGGAGCTACGACGGACTCCTCGTGTCCACTGATCCACCTTATTACGACAATGTCCCCTATGCTGATCTCTCTGATTTTTTCTATGTTTGGCTGCGTCGCTCGTTGGACGCGGTCCTACCCAACTTGCTAGGTACCATGCTGACCCCAAAAGCCGACGAACTCGTCGCGGACCCGTTCCGGCATGGTGGGAAGAAGGAGGCGGAGCGGTTCTTCGAAAACGGTTTCGTGCAAGTATTCGAGCGCATCCGTGCGGATACCCCGGGCGACTTCCCGATCACTGTGTTCTATGCCTTCAAACAGAGTGAGTCTGATACCGGCGGTGCGGCTAGCACCGGATGGCAAACCCTGTTGGAAGGCATACTGCGCGCAGGTTGGGAAGTCACGGCTACCTGGCCGGTACGTACCGAGCGGGCCGGTCGTTCCCGGGATATTGATTCAAACGCGCTCGCCTCTTCCGTCGTTCTTGCCTTGCGGCCGAGGCCCGAAACCGCTGGGGCGTTGAATCGGCGGGGGTTTCTGGCGGCGTTGCGGGAGGAGCTGCCGGACGCGCTGCGGCGGTTGCAGGAGGGCGGGATCGCACCGGTGGACCTGGCCCAGGCCGCGATCGGGCCGGGCATGGCGGTGTTCTCCCGATACGCCCGAGTAGTCGAGGCCGACGGCACCGACATGACCGTGCGCACCGCGCTGGCCCTGATCAACCAGATCCTGGACGAGATTTTGTCCGAACAGGAGGGTGACTTCGACCCGGACACCCGGTTCTGCCTGGCCTGGTTCGAGCAGCACAACTTCAACGAGGGCGTTTCCGGCACAGCCGAGACCCTGTCCAAGGCGAAGAACACCTCGCTGGCCGGCTTACAGCGCGGCGGCATCTTCCGCGCCAGGGCGGGCAAGGCTCGGCTGTTGGCACCCGAGGACCTGCCCGCCGACTACGACCCGAGCGGCGACGACCGGGTCAGCGTCTGGGAGATCGCCCTGCACCTGGCCAAGGCGATCGACGAGTCCGGCGCCGACGCCGCCGCACGGCTGATGGCCGCCGCCGCCCCCCGGGTGGAACTCGACTCGGTCAAGGAACTGACCTACCTGCTCTACAACATCTGCGAACGCAAGAACTGGGCGCAGACCGGACGACTGTTCAACGGCCTGGGCACCTCATGGAACGACCTGGAATCCGCCGCCCGCGCCACCGCCACCCGCGCCACCACCGGCACCCAGGGCACCTTCGACTACGACACCGACGACGAATAACCAGAGCCATGACCACGACACCGAACGACGCCACATCACCAGACCGTCAACGCACCGAGCATCCGTACCGGTCGTTCCTCACCTTCGACGCCAGCCCTGGCTCGTTGGACCGTGTCCTCGAACAGTTGGCGGCCTGGCTACGCGACAAGAAGGAGTGGGACGCCAACCTGTCAACGGTCGGTTTCCACCGGAACGGCGACCGGGACCTGGTGGTTGTCCACCACGAGAAGGGCGATGCCCACAACTTCCGGGCTCGCTTCGTGGAACCGAGCTCGATCGGCGCGTGGACTACCGAACTCACCGTGCACATCCCCGACCGGGGAGAGGGTTGGCTGCTGCTGGACGTGTCCAACGAGCAGGGGCGGTGGGTCACCGTGCCCCGGCTGGCGAAGTACCTGATCGAGGCCATCGACGTTCGTGACGGTGGCGACCTGCGGCTCACGGCCCGCCCCACGGTCATCACCACAGGTCGCGTACAGGAACTGGCTGACGCGATCTGCGACGCCGACCGCAACGGTCTGGTCTTCGTCGCCGGAACCGACCGACAACTCCCGTTCGACTCGTTCGTGAATCAGGTGGAGAACTGGTCCTGGCAGGTGCTCGGACAGGCCGAGACGGTGGTGCTCGATCCAGACGCGACCACGGCGTTCACACATGCGATGGGCACCCACGGGGTCCGGCCGTGGACCCTGCGGACCTTCCGGCCCGACGTTGACCAGACACGCGACGGCGACGAACTGCGGCACCGCTTCATCACCACCGAACGGCTGGCCCGCGCCCGCGACATCGACACGAGGATGCTGCTCGGCCGGATAGCCCGCCAGCACGCCGCGTCCCGCACCCTGCCCGCTGCGGTGGTGAGCATCGCGAACACGTTGACCCGGGTCGAGAACCGATACGTCACCGACGCCATCACCCGGCCACGCGAGACGCCCATGGCCGGAACGCCCACCGGACCGCAGGATCGGATCGATGTCCAGCTCCCAGTGAAGCCAGCGGGCACCGAACCCGCACCCGCCACCACGGGCGCCGCACCGTCGGGCACGGCCGACGACCTGGCAGTCGAGGCCGCGAGTTACCTGGCCCAGATCACGCTCACCAAACGACTTCTCGGGTTGGATGTTCTGGACGAGGACAGCCTGCGGGCACTCGCCCAGCGGGCCGCCGCGCCGGTGGATGTCGCCGCCCGGGACCGTGTCACCAGAAAGGTGGAAAGCCAGGAGGAATTCATCGAGCGGCTCAAGGCCGACAAGCAGGCCGCGTTGGACGCGCTGGCGCAGGCCGAATTTGACCACGCCAGTGCGGACCAGGAACGCGCCAAACTGGAGGACGAGGCCCGCTGGTTGCGGCGGCGGTTGAAGGAGCGCCAAGACTACGAAGGCGCCTACGGTCCGACCCCGGCCGAGGAGATCACCCAGTACCCAAGGGACGTCATCGAACTGCTCGATCGGATGGACGAACTCGCGCCGAGGGGCGTGCTGTTCACCGGTGACCCCAAGAAGTGCTCGGATCTGTATACGGTGGACTCCTGGGGCCACGTCGCGCAGACCGCATGGGACGCGCTGCTGGTGCTGGCCGACTATCTGCGGGCGCGACACAGCGGTGGATGGACTGGCGGGGTTAACGAGTACCTCGAACAGACACCTGCCGGCTACCACAAGATGCCTGCGACGAAGCACGCGCCCACCGAGACAGGAATCACCATGCGCCGGTTCGGTGACGAGCGGGTGTTCCCGGTTCCCACGACGGTCTCGCCAGATGGTTTGGCCGTGATGGCCGCGCACTTCAAACTTGGCCGTCTCGGGAGGATCGACCCGCGGCTGCACTACCTCGACGACAGCGCGGGGACCGGCAAGGTCTACGTCGGATACATCGGTGAGCACCTGACCAACACGCACACGAACTGACCACAACCGAACAGTGGGGATTGGCATGGCGAGCAGCAACCGTGACCGGGTGGGGCGCGGGTTCGAGGTGCTGTCCGAGGGGTTGGCGCCGTTCGTGGACAGCCGGATGTCGCTGGCCTTCGCCCAGCACGGCGGCGACTGGATCGCCGTGATCACCGCCCGGGACACCGCCCAACACGGCACCACCCGAGCGTTGAACCCGCGCGACCCGGCCCTGCAACTGCGCATGATCACCGAGGAGTGGCGGGTCTTCAAGGATGCCATGTCGCACGCGCAGCGGTCCTTCGCCTCCGAACTGCGCGACACCCGCAACCGGTGGGCGCACAACGAGTCGTTCACCAACGATGACACCTACCGCGCCCTGGACTCGATGGAACGACTGCTCACCGCCGCCGGCGCGACCGCGCAGGCCGACCAGGTGCGCCGGATGCGGGTGGACCACCAGCGCGAGGTCTACGAGGCCGAGACCCGGCGGATGACCCGCAAGCAGGACAGCGGCATCCACGCCGCCAGCCGGGGACTGCGCCCCTGGCGGGAGGTGCTCGCCCCACACGACGACGTGGCCACCGGCAACTTCTCGGCCAGCGAGTTCGCCGCCAACCTGCACCTGGTCGCCCAGAAGGAGGGCAGCAGGGAGTACGTGGACCCGGCGGAGTTCTTCCGCCGCACCTACCTCACCGAGGGCCTGCGCGACCTGCTCGAACGGGCCGTGCGTCGGATCACCGGTGACCCCAACGCCAGCCCCATCGTCAACCTCCAGACCAACTTCGGTGGCGGCAAGACCCACTCCATGCTGGCCCTGTGGCACCTGTTCAGCGGCACCCCGGTGCCCTCGCTGGGCCGGGAGGTGGCCGAACTGGTCGCCGGCCGCACCCTGCCAGACGGGGTTCACCGGGTCGCCCTGGTCGGCCAGGACATCTCAACGAACGGGTCGGTCAAACCCGACGGCACCACCGTGCGCACCCTGTGGGGGGACCTGGCCTGGCAGCTCGGCGGGAAGGACGGGTTCGACCTGGTCGCCCGG
>DATCXL010000445.1:0-2315 GCA_036565825.1 Mycobacteriales bacterium | reverse complement strand
CCACCACACCGTTGTTCACGGCGACGTGTACCTGAACCGTGACGACAGTCCCAAGGAGAAACTGCGGATCGCAGCAAACCGACTGGACGACGGATATCCGCGACATGCCGAGGAACTGATCGCCGCCGCACTCGCCAGCGAGCCCGACCTCTTCTGTCCGGAGGTTGCCTACCACCGGGTGCTGGCCGTGCTGAGCGGTCGTTCGTTCGAGGGTCTGGAGGACGAGAGCTTCGAGGCGCTCCGATCCTGCTTCGAACGAGCCAGGGTGCACACCCGTGATCAGTGGCGCGACGCACTGGACGTCGTGGAGAAGTTGCTGGGGTGCCTGGTCGCGCAGGAGGAACATGATGGTCGACTCGACCGGGTCCGTTTCGACCATGCGCTGGATAGTTTGAATCGCCTTCCCGATGACTGTCGGGAGCAGACCATCCGCCACCTGACCGCACTGCTCGCCAGCGCGCGGGAGGACCGGGCGGACGCGATCCTGCGGGCCCAGGTCATCGAACATCGGATGGGTCGGGACCGGAGGCACCGGGTTCTGAAGTTCTTCGAACCGGTCCCGGCGGCACCGAGGAAGCGCGTCATCACCCGGGCGCCGTGCGACCGGGAGATCGCGCTGTCGATTGTGGGAGCGGCGGTGGGCATCTTCGGTGCCGCGCTGGCTTTGGTCACGATGGTGGCGGCGAGTCTGCCCTGGACAGTGGCCGTGGTGGTCCTGTGTGGAGGCGGTGGCTTCGTGCTGGTCCGGTACGGCCGCGAGCACCTGTACCTGGCCCGGCGCCGAACGGAAAGGCAGCAGGCAATCAGCGGGTCGGGCGCGGTCAGCCGCACGGCTTCGCCGGTCGGCCCGGGGTCGGAGCGGTTCGCGACCAGGATCAAGGAGTTTGTCACCGGGTGGTTTGTCACCCACCCGCCGCTGCAAAAGGGGGCGTCGCCCAAGGAGTTCGCCGCCCAGACCGCCGGGCTGCGAACCGCGTTGCGCGACGACCTCATCGCGCTCTACAACGATCCGGCCGCCCCGCGGGTCGAGGCCGACCAGGTGCTGTGGTTGATCAAGTGGCATGCCGAACGGATCGCGCGAGCCTGGGAGGACACCTCGCTGTACGCGTTCCGCGATCATCCGCACAGTCCGAGAGGGACAGTGCCGCGACTGGTCGCCGCGTTGGCCGCACTGTCAGTGGGTTGCCTGCTGGGGGTTGTCGTCATGGGAGGGGCGGACATCCTTGCCGGCCTGGCGGCGACGGTACTCGTCGGCGTCGGAGGTCGGTTGGTGGTCATCCATGGCCTGACCGTCTACTGCGGACGGCGCCGGTACGAGGACGACACGGTGGAGAACGAGGAGCTGTTCGAGGAGGAGAAAAAGGCGTACCGGCGGCGTGAGGCCGAACTGTCCGATCGTCCCGGGGACGCCGAGATGGCCCGGTGGTTGGCCTGGGACAAGGTTCACCTGCGCGCCCGCGCGATGGAGCGATACCGGCTGACCAACCATGACGTGGTCACCCACTTCGTTCTGGTGGAGGGGCTCCCTGACGTTCCCCGGGCACGGATGGCCCACGGTCTGCCCCGGTACCGCGCCTACACGGCACGGGTGTTCCTACTCACCGAGCACGGTGTGCGTGAGCTGGAGGTGCGCCTGGACTTCGCCTCGGGTGCGCTGAACGATGAACGCCGGGTCACCTTCCGTTACGACATGGTCTCGTCGGCGCGGATCGGGGAGAGCACCGTACACGCCCGTGGCCGTCGGCAGGTGGCCGAGCCAGCGGGCGGCGGGCCGAATACCGGCCGGGCGCAACCCGTGCTCGGCCAGGCGCTGACATTGACCCTGGTCAGCGGTGAGGAGATCACCATCCGCGCGAACCACGACGCGTACTTGGCCGTGGAGGACCGGCAGAACCCCGACGCGCTCGAACAGTTCGTGGCCGACACCTCCAGCGAGGTCGACGGGATTCGCCTCCTCGAGTCGGTCACCGCCGACGGCCACCGATGGATCCAACGTGAACGGCAACGACGACGCGGCCGGCAATCGGGTGCCCGATGATGGGCGGTTCCGCTGCTCGTGCCCAGCGGTGGCGTCTCGTCAGTCCAGCAGGCGGGCGGTGCGGAGGCGGTCCAGGGCGGTGCCGTCGGCGAGTTCGGCTCTGGCCTCGGGGTGGGCGTGGTAGAAGCGCAGCGCGTGGTAGGCCAGGGCCGGATCGACCGACAGGTACGCCGCCTTGACCACCATGTGCGGGGCGAGTCGGAACTCGTCCTGCTTCCACAGCCGTGACGTCCGACGGAACCAGGATTCACTGTTGATGTAGACAACCATCGTTATC
>DATCXL010000406.1:0-2714 GCA_036565825.1 Mycobacteriales bacterium | reverse complement strand
CTCTACCGTCAGGCGGAGGCTGATTTCCGCGCGATCCTCGATCGCGCCGCCCCCTTCCTCGATGCCACGGATGCCGACACGCTGAGCCTACGTAGCGATCTCACCCGCTGTGTCCGTGAGGTTGGCAGGAGCGAGATTGCTGAAAGGGAGTTTCGGTCGATTCTTGACACGCACGGGAAAACATCGCGGCGACGACCATGCCGTTACCCTCAACATCCGCATCAACCTGGCACGCACTGTTCGCGAGAACGGGCGCAGCACCCTCGCCGAGGGCGAGTTTCGGTCGATCGTTGAGATTGCCCGTCGGTCCCTCGGTGAGGACCATCGCGACACGCTGATCGCCTGGCTCAACCTTGCCGTAACACTGCGGCAACAAGGACGGCTCACCGAGGCCGAGGCCGAGTATCGCGCGGTTCTCGCCGCCTGGCGTCGGCGCTTCTCAGAGGAGGACCTGACCACCATCGATATTCGCTTCGAACTGGCGGAGACCATGCGTCAGAACCAGTCGCCGCGAGCTGCGGCGACTGAGTATCGGAAGATACTGGCGCTCTGCCAACGCGTATATGGTGAGGACCATCCGAACACTCTTATCATCCGGTACGGGCTGGCCATGGCGCTACGCGCGTCCGGTCAACGTGACGCCGCACGGGCGGAGCTGTCCGAGGTACTGGAGCGCAGGCGGTCCCGGCTTGGTGTCGACCATCCGCTCTCCCGCGCCACCCAGGCGGAGTTGGCCAGCCTCAGCGACTAGATGATTATTCCAGGCCCTCGCTGGGGTCGAGCCTCGGCGCGAGAGTCGATCAATGGGTGGCTTGGTCGATGGCGCGGAGGACGCGTTTCTCGGAGACGGGGTAGGCGGTGCCCAGGGTCTGGGCGAAGTAGCTGACCCGCAGTTCCTCGATCATCCAGCGGACCTCACGCAGCCCGTCGGGGACCGGCCGGCCGCGTGGTATCCGGTCGAGCGCTTCCTGGTGGGCCTCCTGGACCCGTTCGACGCCGGACGCCCGGTCCTGGTCGCGGTACGGGTCCTCGGGCAGCTTCTCCAGCCGGCGCCGCGCCGCGGTCAGGTACCGCGACAGGTCACCCAGCCGCGCCCACCCGGTGGCCGTGACGAACCCGGGATGAACCAGCCCGGCCAGTTGTGCCCGCACGTCGGCCAGCGACGGTGCCATCATCCGGCCGCGCCCGGACAGTTCCTCCAACAGTGCCTCGACCTCGTGCGCCGCACCGAGTACGTGTTCCACCGTGCTGACCACCTGGAAGGTGGCATCGTTCAAACCGGCCCGCACCGCCTCGCGCAGCCGGTCGTACCCGGCCTGGTCGAACGCCGGCCCGCCGGCCTGGGCGACCAGTTGGTCGACCGCGCAGGCGATGCAGTCGTCCAACAGCGCGGACAGGCTGCCGTGCGGGTTCGCGGTCAGGGTCAACTTGGCCCGGTTGGACAGCCGCCCGGCCACGTACCGGACCGGGGACGGCGCGGACAGCAGCAACAGCCGGCGGGTGCCCTGCCACATCGCCTCCCGCGCCTGGGCCTCGTTGCCGAACACCCGGACACCGACGCCGTCCTGTTCGTCCACCAAGGCCGGAAAGCCGCGCAGCAGGTGCCCGTCGTGCCGCTGTTCGAGTACCCGCGGCAGGGTGCCGATCGCCCAGGTACGCAGGCCGTGCCGTTCCAGTTCAGCCGCGGCGGGCGTGGCCGAGATGGTCTTCTCCACCTTCGGTCGCAACCGCAGCGCCAGCGCCAGCAGATCCTTGCCCTCGGCCAGCGTGCGGCCGGCCTCGTCGGTCACCCGGAAGGTCATCAGTAGGTGGTCGGGCACCTGCTCGGGCCGCCACGCGTCACGCGGCACGGCCACCCCGGTGAGCTGGCGCAGTTCCCGGCTCAGCGCGTCCAGCAGTGGCTCCTCGCCGGGGCTGACCCGGGCCAGCACCGCCCTGGCATGGTCGGGTGCTGGCACGAACGCCCGGCGCAGCGGTTTACGCAGCGACCGGATCAGGGCCGTGACCAGTTCCTCCCGTAGCCCCGGGACCTGCCAGTCGAACCCGTCGTCGGACACCCGGTTGAGCGCCGGCAGTGGGATGTGCACGGTCACCCCGTCGGCATGGGTGCCTGGTTCGAACTGGTAGGACAGTCCCAGTCGCAGCCCGTCGACCGACCAGAAGTCTGGATAGTCCTCCGCGCTGACCGTCCCGACCTGCTCGTTGATCAGCATCGCCCGGTCGAAGTCGAGCAGGTGGGGTTGGTCCCGGCGGGCCTTCTTCCACCAACTGTCGAAGTGTCGGACCGAGACCACCTCGGGGCCGACCCGCCGGTCGTAGAAGTCGAACAGGTCGTCCTCGTCGACCAGGATGTCGCGCCGGCGGGTCCGGTTCTCCAGTTCGGCGACCTCGTCGAGTAGTTCGCGGTTGTGCTGGTAGAACCGGTGGTGCGTCCGCCACTCGCCCTGCACCAGGGCGTGCCGGATGAACAGTTCCCGGCACAGCTCCGGATCCACCCTGGCGTAGTTCACCGGGCGGGACACCACGATCGGTATCCCGTAGAGGGTGACCTTCTCGTAGGCCAGCACCGCACCCCGCTCGGTCTCCCAGTGCGGCTCGCTGTACTCGCGTTTCACCAGGTGCCCGGCCAGCGGTTCCACCCACTCCGGGTCGATGCGGGCCACCACCCGGGCCCACAACCGGGAGGTCTCCACCAGTTCGGCGGCCATCACCCA
>DATCXL010000405.1:0-4141 GCA_036565825.1 Mycobacteriales bacterium | reverse complement strand
TCACGGGCCGGCTGCACCTCCGCCCGCAGCGCCGGCGCCTGCTCCAGCGCCTCCTCCAGCACCGGACCCAGCAGCCCGGCGGTGCCGCCGA
Source organism: Mycobacteriales bacterium (assembly GCA_036565825.1). Taxonomy (GTDB): domain Bacteria; phylum Actinomycetota; class Actinomycetes; order Mycobacteriales; family DASULA01; genus DASULA01. The sequence continues at coordinate 4,050 of DATCXL010000405.1, read as the reverse complement.
ACTGGCTGATCGCGGTCTGCACGTGCACCCGCGGCATGGCGCCCAGCGTGCGCCGGGCGGTGTCCAGGGTTTCGGGAACCGCGGCCAACCGCCCGGTCAGCGAACGCAGTCGGTCGCCCAGCGGGGCGAAGTCGCGGGCAAGCAGCAGGTAGACCGCGCTGCCCGGGTTGGCGATCAGCGGGTTCCACTCGTACTCGCGCAGTTCGGCCGCCTCGAACGCGGCAGAGGCCAGCGAGGTGGCCAGGATCTGCGCGTCGACCCGGTGCCCTGTCGACAGCGCGTCGGGGTCGATCCGGTCCAACTCGGCCAGCCGGGTGGTGAACCGGCGGCGGTGTTCCTCCTGGGCCGGTCGTCCCAGGTCGGCGAGCCGGTCGTCGAACCGGTGGTCGCCCAGCGAGGTGGCCAGTTCGGGGTTGGCCTCGAACAGGTCGTCCAGGGCCGCACGGGCGAGGGCTTCGAAGGTGGCGTCAGCGGTGTCCGACATGCCAGCGACGGTAGTGTCCCCGAGCGCGGCGGTCACCCCACCTTCTGTGGGGACAAGCGCCACAACGCCCGCCGCCCACGGCCGCGGATCTCACCCCACGACGTCCGGAGGTCGGGCAGCCGGGAGTCGGAGCACCGCGCGCAGGCCCGGGCCGGCGTCGGCCAGGGTGACGGTGCCGCCGTGCGCCCGGACCATGTCGCGCACGATGGCCAGGCCCAGTCCGGCACCACCGGCCTGTCGGCTGCGCCCGTCATCGAGCCGGGTGAACCGGTCGAACACCCGATCCCGGTCCGCCTCGGGGATTCCCGGGCCGTCGTCGCACACGGTCACCACCGTCCACACCGGATTTTCCGGGCCTACCAGGACGGTGACCGTCGAGGCGGCGTGCCGCACCGCGTTGTCGACCAGGTTGGCCAGCACCCGTCGGAGCCCGTCCGGGTCGCCCTCGGTGAAGGCCGAGTCCAGACCTGCCACCCGCACCCGCACCGACACCCCGGCACCGACGTTCCGGGCCGTCACGCTGTGGGCCGTCACGTCGTGGGCCAACGCGGCCAGGTCGACCGGCACCCGCCGTCGCGGCAGGCCGCCGGTCTCGTCCAACCCGGCCAACAGCAGCAGGTCGTCGACCAGCCTGGACAGGCGCTCCAGGTCGGCCAGCACACCCTCGGCGGTGCCGTCCCAGTCACCCAACCGGTCGGCCACCTCGACCTGGGTCCGGATGCTGGCCAGCGGGTTGCGCAGTTCGTGCGCGGCGTCGGACACGAACTGTCGCTGCCGGGTGCCGGCCGCCTCCAGCCGGCCCAGCATGTCGTTGAGGGTGGTGGCCAGCCGGCGCACCTCGTCGTCCGCGTCGGGTACCGGCAGCCGGCGCGAACCACCGGTGCCGCTGATCTCCTGCGCGCCGGCCCGCAGCGTGTCCACCGGCCGCAGCGCCAGCCCGACCACGTACCAGCCCAGTCCGGCCAGCAGCACCAGCAGTACCGGCACCCCGACCAGCAGCGCGGTGCGCAACGCCGCCAGTCCGTGTTCCACGTCGCGCAGGCTGACCGCGACCAGCACGGTCTGTTGGTCGGTGGGCGGGCCGGCGGTCACCGACAACACCCGCACCCGGTCGTCCTGTCCGACCCGGTCCCCGGACACCACCAGCCGCTCGCCGCGCCGGACACCACCCAACTCCCCGGCGGTCAGCAGCGGGACCAGGTGGTCGGCGTTGGCCGAGGCGGCCCGCACCCGGCCGTCGGCGTCCACCACCTGCACCACCGCGGTGCCGACTCCGGCCGGGATCGGGTCGGGCAGCCTGCCCGCGTTCACCAGGGTGGCCACGTCCTGAGCGGTCCGCTGCGCACCGGAATCCAGGGTGGACAGTTCGGTCCGCCCGAGCAGGTAGAACAGCAGCGCGCTGCCGGCGGCCAGCCCGACGGCCAGCAGCGCGGTGGCGAGCAGGGTCAACCGGGCCCGCAGGCTCCGACCGGTCCACCACGCCCTGGCCCGCACCGCTAACCGCCGTCCGCGGCGATCCGGTACCCGGCACCGCGCACCGTCTGCACCCCGCGTCGGTCGAACGGTCCGTCGATCTTGCGGCGCAGGTATCCGATGTACACCTCGACCACGTTCGGGTCACCGTCGAAGTGGCCGTCCCACACGTGTTCGAGCAGCCTGGACTTGGACACCGCCTCGCCGGTGTGGCGCATCAGGTACTCCAGCAGCGCGAACTCCCGTGGGGTCAGCGCGACCTCGACGCCGCCCCGGTGAACCTGCCGGGTGGCCGGGTCCAGTACCAGGTCACCGGCGCTGAGTCGGGCCGGCCGCGGCGGGGCACCCCGGCGCAGCAGCGCCCGTAGCCGGGCGACCAGCACCACGTAGGAGAACGGTTTGGTCAGGTAGTCGTCCGCGCCCAGGTCCAACCCGTCGGCCTCGTCGTACTCGCCGTCCTTGGCGGTGAGCATCAGTACCGGCACCCAGTTACCTTCGGCACGCAGTTGTTGACAGATCCGGTACCCGGACAAGCCGGGCAGCATGATGTCGAGGACCAGCGCGTCGTAGTCGCCGTCACGGGCCCTGGTCAGCCCCTCGCGACCGTCATGGGCCAGGTCCACGACGAAGCCCTCGGCGCCCAGCCCACGGCGCAGTGCCTGGGCCAGGCGCACCTCGTCCTCCACCACGAGCAGTCGCACCGGTCGCCCCCTTTACCCTGCCGTCATCGGCCCCGTCATCGGATCGCCCACACCAGGGTGCCGTACCCGACCCGGCCGGCAGACCAGGTGGTCCAGGTTCGCCGACCGCTCTCAGCGCGCTCTCAGCCCGCCCGTCGCATGATGGAACCCGCCGACGGCCGCCAGACGCCTCGGCAGGAAGGACCGTGATGGGAATTCTGTCCGCACCCTCCCGACGTTGGGCGGCTCCGGCGGCGGTCGTGCTGGCCGTCGGCGTCGTCGCCGGTGGCACGATGATCTCCGCCTCGGCCGCGCCCGAACTGCCGGCCAGGACGGCGGCCCAGTTGCTGGTGGACCTGCAGAGCGCGCAGGTCGACGGGGTGTCCGGCACCGTGGTGGAGAACGCCGACCTGGGCCTGCCGGCTATGCCCGTACCCGGCGGCGGCCAGGGCAGCTCGGACCTGTCCTCGCTGATCTCCGGTTCGCACACCCTCCGGGTCTGGTACGACGGGCCGGAGCGGGTGCGGGTCGCCCTGTTGGGCACCCTGGGCGAGTCCGACGTGATCCGCAACGGTCCGGACCTGTGGACCTGGTCCAGCCAGCAGAACGTGGCCACCCACCGGGTGCTGCCCGACACCCACCGCTCTGAAGGTCCGATGACCGACCTGCCGCTCACCCCACAGCAGGCCGCCGAGCAGGCACTTGACGCGCTCGACCCGTCCACCGCGGTCAGCACCGACGGCACCGCGAAGGTCGCCGGCCGGGCGGCCTACGAACTGGTGCTGGCACCCCGGGACGACCGCTCGCTGGTCGGGCAGGTCCGGATCGCGGTCGACGCGGCGACGCACATCCCACTGCGGGTCCAGATGGTCGCCCGGGGCCACACCAGCCCGGCGTTCGAGGTGGGCTTCACCCACGTCAGTTTCGACCGGCCCGACGCCAACCAGTTCCGGTTCACCCCACCACCGGGGGCCAGGATCGTCACCTCGGGTGACAGGGACGAGGCGGAACACCGCAGTCCGGCCGGTGTGCATTCCGAACCCGGTTTGGCCAGGGACCACCCGGACAGTTCAGGAACCGGACCGGCCACGGTCGGCAGTGGGTGGACCCAGGTGGCCGTGTTCCGAGGATCGTCGCCGATCTCGGCGCTGACCGGTTCGGAGCCCGATGGTGAGGCAACCAACCTCGGCGGCGTGCTGGCCGCGTTGCCGCACGTGAGTGGGGACTGGGGCAGCGGTCGACTGCTGCGCTCCGCGTTGTTCACCGCGCTGTTGACCGACGACGGCAGGCTGCTGGTCGGTCCGGTCGGGCCGGATCTGGTCTTCCAGGCGGCGGCGCACCGATGACGAACCCGGGGGAGAACGGCCACCGCCCGGGCGCGGTGGCGGATCGGGGGACGGTATGAGTTCGGCA
>DATCXL010000317.1:0-2324 GCA_036565825.1 Mycobacteriales bacterium | reverse complement strand
CGGGCTTCGGTGGTGCTGTCCTCGGCTTCGGCCACGGCCGCCTGCTCGGGCTGCGCAGTCTCCATCGCCGTGGCGAGGACAGCCAACGGGTCACGGCGTTGCGCACTGTCCGCCGCGCCGGGCGGGGCGTCATCGGGAACGGCGACGGTGGTGACGTACGCGGTGTTTGCGTGCCGGCCTCGACTCATTCCGACGTAGAGCGCTGACGGTCCGGTGTGGCCGGTGGCGATCAGGTGGCTGGTGTCCACGGTCAACCCTTGGGCTGCATGCACGGTCGAGGCGTAGCCGAGCGCGACGTGCTCGGCCACGTAGGAGCCCGGCAGGGTCATCCGGTCGCCGAGGTGTTCGCCGTCGGGGCCGGTGCCGATGATGGGGGCGACGACCAGGCCGCCATCCTGCCGGGTGGCCAGGACTCGGTAGCGTTCGCGGTTGATCGGCCCACGCCGGTTTCCCTCGAACCCGGCCAGATGCCACGCGTTGAGCCGGGCCTGCACGACATCGCCGACACCGGCGAACGTGCCCTGAAGACCCAATGGCACGCCCGTTTCGGTGACTCGGCCGAGGCGGATCAGTTCGGCCCGCACGTAGGCTGAGACTCTGGCGGCCTGTTCGTTGGTGTCCACGATGAGCAGGGATCGCCGGCCGCTCACCGTGTCGGCGAGGAACCCCCGGGCTGCGGCGGCTTCGGCCTGCTCGATGGTTCCGGCGTCGATGATCCGCCCGTGCTTGCGGTAGTCACCCAGGGCGCCCTGGTCGCCCTCGCGGAGCCGCAGCGACGCCGCCCGTTCCCACTCGGCCGAAAACCGGCGGGCCTCGGCCAGTTCGTAGCGCAGCCCGGTCCGGGCGGCCAGGTCCATGCCACCACCAGCGCCGACCGCAGCGAGCTGGCGGGGGTCACCGGTCAGCAGCAGTTTCGCGTCGGCCGCCGCAACGATGTCACGGATCGCCGCGAGGTCCGCCGTGGCGGTCATGGCCGACTCGTCAACGACGACCAGGTCCCCTGGCAGCAGTCGCCACCCCAGATCCTCGCGGGTCCCCTTGCCCTCGGCGAGGCGGCGTTGGGCGGCCAGCCACTGCGCGACGTTCCGTGCGGTGAGTCCTTCACCGGCGAGGACTTCGGTGGCGATCTGGCTCGTGGCGAGCCCGACCACGCGGCGCTCCTGCCCGTCCCAGAGTTCTGGGTCCTGCCAGGCCTTGGCCAGCGTGCCGACGACGAACGACTTGCCGGTGCCGGCCGGGCCGACGAGGGTCTCCACGCGGGCGCCGGAGGTCAGCACTCCGCGCACGGCGGCGGCCTGGTCGGCGCCCAGTTCGATCCCGGAGGCGGTCAGCTCAGCAATGAACCTGGTCGCGGCCTGCTGGTCGACGGCTGGTGCGCCGCGCTGCACGGTGACCGCGCGCAGGGCGTGTTCGGAGGAGATGTGCTCTGCCGTCGCGTACAGCCGGCCACCGGGCCGGTCGTAGGCCGACCGGCCATCGGCCAGCCGGAGGTCGTCGGGTACCGACTCGGCCGCGGGCCCGTCAGCGGTCAGCGGAACAGCCCGGGTTGCGATCGCCTCGGCCGTGAGCCCGTCGATCAGCTCCTTCACGTCCTTGGCATTCAGGCCGCCCAGGTAGGCCGGGAGGGCGTCGCTGATCGCCCGAGCCAGGTCGGACTCGTTCCACGCCGCTTTCCTGGCCTGCACGTCGGCCAAGGCGGTCTCGATCACCGCCGACGGTGACCACTGGTCTGCTTCCCGGGCAGTCCGACCGAGCTTTAGCACGCCGCGCGCGACCGCAGCCAGACCGCCGGCGACTTCGGCACGAAGTTTGCGGTCCCATCGTTCCAACCGCTCATCGGACAACTCTCCCTCGTGTGACTTCGCCCGCCTGGTAGCGAACGTCGCCTGACGCTGCAACCGGCCGAGCTCCAGCGAGTTCGGTGACCGGCCGAACTTTGTCTCGAACGCGGCCACCAGCTTGGCCGTCTTTGCGGTGATTGCACGCCGCCGCGGTGAGAAGAACTCGATCACCCGGGCCGGCACACCCACGATCTCCCGTGCCTTGCCATCCGGACGTGTCTCGAACCGCACCCCCAAAGACCGGGACAGGTGCTCCTCCATCACCCGCTCCCCCACCGCCCCGGCCGCGCCACGGAACTTGTGGATGGCCCGGGAGTCAAGCGTGCGCCACTGTCCGTCGGGGCACTGGACGCGGTTGAGGATCGCGTTGTGGATATGCAGCTGGGGGTCGTGGTCCCGGTTGTCATGTTGGAAGAAGCTGGCGTACGTCCAGTCGTGCGCGTCGACGAACCGCCCGGCGGTCCCGCCGTGGTGCCCCACCCG
>DATCXL010000316.1:0-2722 GCA_036565825.1 Mycobacteriales bacterium | reverse complement strand
CGGCGGGGCACACGGTTGGTGACCGGCCGGCGCCCACCTGGGAACAGCGCCGGACACCGTCCGCGACCGAGGCCGACGGCACGCGGGTTATCCCCTACTGTGGCAGGTATGGAGATCGGTCAGTCGGACAAGCTCGCCAACGTGTGTTACGACATCCGCGGACCGGTCCTGAAGGAGGCTCAACGGCTGGAGCAGGAAGGTCACCGGATCCTCAAGCTACACATCGGAAATCCTGCTCCGTTCGGCTTCGATGCACCGGAGGAACTGCTCCGGGACGTGATCCGTAACCTCCCCACCGCACAGGGTTACAGCGACTCCAAGGGCCTGCTCTCAGCCCGCCGGGCGGTCGCCGACCACCACACCAGTCGCGGGATCGCCGGGGTGGGCATCGAGGACGTCTACCTGGGTAACGGTGTCTCAGAACTGATCGTCATGGCACTACAGGCCCTGCTCAACGACGGCGACGAGGTGCTCGTGCCGGCACCGGACTATCCGCTGTGGACCGCGGCGGTCAGCCTGTCCGGTGGCCATGCCGTGCACTACCTGTGCGACGAGGCGGCCGGTTGGCAACCCGACCTGGACGACCTGGCCGCGAAGATCACCCGTCGGACCAGGGCGATCGTGGTGATCAACCCGAACAACCCCACCGGCGCCGTCTACCCGGCACCGGTACTCGAGGCGATCGCCGAACTGGCCCGCCGGCACAACCTGATCCTGCTCTCCGACGAGATCTACGACCGGATCCTCTACGACGGCGCCGTGCACACCCCGACCGCCGCGATCGCCCCCGATGTGCTGTGTCTGACCTTCAACGGTCTGTCAAAGGCATATCGGGTGGCCGGATTCCGGTCCGGTTGGCTGGTCCTGTCCGGACCAAAGCAGCACGCCGCCGGATACATCGAGGGACTGGACATCCTCAGCAACATGCGGCTGTGTGCGAACGTGCCGGCCCAGCACGCGATCCAGGCCGCGCTCGGCGGCAGGCAGAGCATCCGGGATCTGGTGCTGCCCGGCGGCCGGCTGCTCGAACAGCGCAACCGGGCCTGGCAGATGCTGACCGACATCCCCGGAGTGAGCTGTGTGAAACCCGAGGGGGCGCTGTACCTCTTCCCCCGACTGGACCCGGAGGTCCACCCGATCCACGACGACGAGAAGTTCGTGCTGGACCTGCTGCGGGCCAAGCAGATCCTGGTCGTGCAGGGCACCGGGTTCAACTGGCCACACCCGGACCACTTCCGAATCGTCACGCTGCCACGGGTTGAGGACCTCACCGAGGCGATTGGTCGGATCGGCGAGTTCCTGGCCGACTACCGACCCTGACGAGCCGGACGAGCCGGATCAGTCAGCCCGAAGACTCGGCAGGTTGACCACGATCGCCTCCTGGGTGCTACGGGCGATCACGACCACGGCCTCCTCGTCCGGCGACGGGTTCTCCTCCCGGTGCGGCGTGAAGGGCGGCACGAACACGTAGTCACCCGGTTCGGTGCGCAGCGTCACCTCCTGCTCGCCGTCGTGGAAAACAAACACCGGGTGCCCCTCGGCCACGTAGATCGCGGTCTCGGACTCACCGTGGTGGTGGTTGGCCGAACGCGTGTCGGGGCACACATGGGTACGGCCCATCCACAACGACTCCGAGCCGACCGAGTCGCCGGAGATGGCGGCCAGCCGCTGCATACCGCCGGTCTGGGCGGTTGAGTTCGTCAGGTCCCCAGCGCGGATATGCCGCAGCGGACGCGTCAACGCGCTGTTCGACGCGTTGTTGGACGCACCCAGTGTGGGGTGGAACCCGTCTTCGGGCATCGGCCCTCCCAATGTCGCAGCCGCATACACGATAACCGGATGCGCACCGTGACCATGCCGGGACCGAACCGGGGCGGCCGGGCATCCGGCCCGGGAGAGGTGAGACGGGCTCTCCCCGCCCAGGGCGGGGAGAGCCACGGTTCCTCGGGCGCGGCCCGACCTACTGCCGACGGCCACGCTCGGCCGTGATGCGCCGGGCCTCCTCCTCGTCCGCACCACTGCCGTCCCCACCCTTCTGCTGGGTGGTCGTCGTGGTGGTCGAGGTGGTGGTAGACCTCTCGCCGGGACGGACGCCGCGGCCCTCATGTGAGCCATCAGGCCGACCGCCCGCCATCGCGTACCCGCGTTCGGTACCGAGCATCCCGACGAACTCCTGCCACCGGGCCGAAAGCGCGTACAGCACGATGACATCAAGCGCGATGTTCGTCACCACCCAGAACGGAAACGCGGCAAGGAAGCCCAGGTTCACCACCGCGGCGGCCAGTGCGACCGCGACACCCACCGGACGGGCCACAGACCGACCCGTCAGGGCAGCCAACCCGATCAGGAACAGGGCGCCACCGAGTGCGACGTGGACCCAGCCCCAGACGGTGTAGCCCACGTGCACCAGCAGGCCACTGGTCCCGACAAGGAAGAACGACTCCCGCAGCAGTGCGGTCAGTCCGGCGATGAACTGGAACGCGCCAGCCAGCAGCAGCATGACGCCGGCGAAGCCCACCCAGCCTGGCGTGCCACGCGGTTCCCGCCGATAGTCGGTCGTCGGCCGGTCCATGGTCTGTCTTGCCTGCCTCGTATCAGTCATGGCGAATCTCCTTCATGGTCGGGGGACGACAACTGTGGATCTGCTCTGCCGCCTCTCCGGCCACATCGCCGTCCTTTCGGCACTCTTCGTGCCCTACCAAGCTCCATACTTGGCCGAGCG
>DATCXL010000387.1:0-6881 GCA_036565825.1 Mycobacteriales bacterium | reverse complement strand
AGCCGCGGGTGCAACCGCGGAAGATCTCCACCGACATGCGCTCATGCACGGACTCGGCCAGTGGGACCAGTGGTTTCTTGGGATACGGCCACTCGTCCAGGTCGCTGACCGTGCGCTTCTGTACCCGGAACGGCACGTCCGGACGGTTCGGCACGACCCGTCGGATCCGGCCGTCTGGCAGGTAGTCCACGTCATAGAACCTCGGCACGTACACCCCGCCACCTCGGGCGAGCCGGGCCAGCAGTTCCTCCCGCCCGCCCGGCCGGCCCTCGGCCTTCCACTGCCGCAGCGTGTCGGTGATCTCCAGTACGGCCTGCTCGCCGTCGCCGAGTACCGCGGCGTCGATGAACTCCGCAATCGGCTCGGGGTTGAAGGCCGCGTGCCCGCCGGCGAGCACGATCGGGTGCTCGACACCGCGCTCGGCGCTGTCCAGCGGGATTCCGGCCAGGTCGAGGGCCTCGAGCAGGTTGGTGTACCCCAACTCGGTGGCGAAACTGACCCCGAGCACGTCGAACGCGGCCACCGGCCTGTGGGCGTCCACGGTGAACTGGCCGATCCCATGCTCACGCATGAGCGCGGCGAGGTCTGGCCACACCGCGTAGGTCCGCTCGGCCAGGGTGTCCGGGCGCTCGTTGAGCAGCTCGTAGAGGATCATGACGCCCTGGTTGGGCAGGCCGACCTCGTAGGCGTCCGGGTACATCAGGCACCAGTGGACGTCGACCGAGTCCCAGTCCTTCACGGTCGAGTTCAACTCACCGCCGACGTACTGGATCGGCTTCTGCACCCGGGGCAGCAGCGGTTCCAGACGTGGGAAGACGGACTCCACACTCATAGCGACTCAGCCTAGGCCCTGGGTTCGTTCACCGCTGCCACGACGACACTCAGATCGAACCGGCGTCGCGTGTTCGCATGTGCACGTTGAGCAGCAGACCCACCGCGATCCAGTTGGCGAACATGGACGACCCGCCATAGGACACGAACGGCAGCGGAAGCCCGGTGACCGGCATGATGCCAAGCGTCATGCCGATGTTGACGAAACTCTGGAAGGCGAACCAGGACACCACACCGGCCGCGACCAGACGACCGAACACGTCCGGCGAGCGGCCGGCGAGCCGCAACGCACGCCACAGCATGATGCCGAACAGCACGATGATGGCGCCGGCACCCAGAAAACCGAGTTCCTCACCGGCCACGGTGAAGACGAAGTCAGTCTGCTGTTCGGGCACGAACTTGCCATTGGTCTGTGTGCCCCTGAACAGCCCGGTGCCGGTCAGTCCGCCCGATCCGATCGCGATCCGTGCCTGGGTGATGTTGTATGCCAGGCCCTGGGTGTTCTGGTCTGGGTTGGTGAACGCACGGAACCTGTCGAGCTGGTACTGCTGGAGTAGGTGCAACTGCACCACCGCCACCCCGACCAACACCCCGGCTGCCAGCAACCCGACGAACCAGCGCCCCGACACCCCGGCCACCGCGAACATGCCGAGAATCACGAACACGAACACCATGGCGGTGCCCACATCGGGCTGGAGCAGGATGAAGGCCATCGGCACCGCGGCCAGGCCCAGCGCAAGTGGCACGTCGGCGCCTGGCCTGGAGTCCTCCCGCGATCCGCGCTCGGCGAACAGTAGGGCCATGCCGACGATCAGCGCCACCTTCGCGAACTCCGACGGTTGGAGTTGGAAGCCACCGCCGAGCACGATCCACGAGTGTGCGCCGTTGATGGTGCTGCCAACCAGCAACACCCCGATCAGGCCGAGGCACGAGCCCACGTACATGATCGGCGTGTAGACCCGCAACTTCCGGTAGTCCACCAGCGAGACCAGTCCGCCGATCACGATCCCGACGCCCAGATTGAGCAGGTGCCGCCTGAGATAGGACGTCGGGTCCTGCCCCGCGTCAAGCAACCGTGGACGGGTTGCCGACCAGACCAGCAGCGACCCGAGCAGCGACAGGCACAGCGCGCTACCCAACAACACCCAGTCCAACCGTCGCCAGTAGCTGGTCCGCTCCCGGGCGAGCGGTGCGATCCCTGTCATCCTGGCTCACCACGGGTGCGTGGGCTCGGTTCCGGCAGCGACGCCGGTGGACCGTCCGGCAACGGTGCGAACCCGCGTGGACCCCCACTTGGTGAGGCCGTGGTCGAATCGCCGCCGGAGCGATAGGGGGTCGGGGCCGCACCAGACGGGCTGGCCGGCTGGCCGGACGGACCAGACGAGATGGACGGACCAGGGTGGTCCGCCGACGGAGTCGGGGTCGGGGTGGGTGCGTCCACGTGAAGCCTGGGCAGCTTCGTTGGCGGTACCCCGCCGGGCAGTGCGGCCTTGTGGCCGTTGAGTCCGTAGATGCCCTCGTAGATCTCCCGCGCCAGCGGAGCCGCGGCTCGTGAACCCAGGCCAGCCTGCTCGACCATCCCCACCACGACGAACCGGGAGTTGTCCGCCGGCGCCCACGAGGCGAACCACGACGTGTCCTGCTTGCCGAACACCTCGGCGGTGCCGGTCTTGCCGCCGACCTGGACCTTCTTCAACGGGAAGCCACCGAAGGCACTCTCCCCCGACACGCCCAGTCCCTTGCCGAAGGCGAGCGAGTCACGGATGAACTGGAGGACTTCCGGTCGAACCGGCACCTTCCCTCGCAGCTTCGGCGTGATCTGGCGAACCACCTTTCCGGTCGGGTCCACGACCGCTCGCCCGATGGTGGGCTCGAAGACCTTGCCACCGTTGACCATGGCGGAGTACGCGACGGCCAACTGGAGTGGACTGACCGTGATCTCACCCTGTCCGATCGCCACGTCCGCACTGTCACCGATGTTGAACCGCCATCCGTCCGAGCAGTTCTCCTTGGCGATCTGGGTGAGGAAGTCTCGTCGGGCCTTGTCGGAGACGTCCGGGTAGCCCTTCTTGGCATTGGCGCAGTACTGCTTCTTGTTCTCCTCCCAACGCGCCTTCTTGAACGCTCGGTCGGGTATCCGCCCGTCGGTCTGCTGTCCGTCGGGCAGGTCGATCTCGGGCTGCTGGTCGAAGCCGAAGGCACGGGCCATCTTCTGCTGTTCCTCCACGACCTTCTTGCCGTCGTCGAGGCGGTCCTGGTCGGAGTGCCAGGCGTCCATGGCAAACTTGTAGAAGAACGTGTCACAAGACTTCGCCAACGCCTGCCGCAGGTCGACCCCGCCGGAAATACTCTCGTTGTCGTAGTTGGTCTTGATGCTGTTGCCGACCTTCATCTGCGACGGGCAGGCGTACCTGCCGTCCAGCTTGGCCTGACCGTCCATCACGATGGCCGACGCGGTCACCAACTTGAACGTCGAGCCCGGTGCGAACTGGCCCTGGGTGGCCCGTGACACCAGTGGTATGCCGGACTGTTCGGAGGTCAACGAGTTCAGCGCGGACTGGGAGATGCCGCCGACGAACTGGGTCGGGTCGAAGCTCGGGTAACTGGCCATCGCGATGATCCGGCCTGTGCGCGGGTCCATGACCACCGCGGCGCCGGACGGTGCGGCGAAGTTCTGACCGTTCTTGTAGTCGAAGGTGGCCCGACTCTGGGTGATCTGGTCAAGCAGGGCCTTCTCCGCGACCGCCTGCACGCCCGCGTCGATGCTGGTGACCAGGGTGTCACCGGAGGTGGGTGCGGATTCGGAGTCAACCGCCATCACCGTGCCCCGGTTGTCGACCTTGACCCGCCGCACTCCGTCCTGGCCGCGCAGTTGGGAGTCGTACTGCTTTTCCAGCCCGGTCCGTCCGACCAGGTCGATGTCGTGCAGGTTGGTGCGTCCGGCCGCCGCGGCGCTGTCGAGTTCCGCCTGGGTCACCGGGCCGACGTAACCGACGGTGTGCGCGGCGAGTGACTTACCGGGGTACTCACGCAGGGTTTCGGTGTCGGCGCTCACACCGGGAAAGTCCTCCTGGTGTTCGACGATGCTCAGTACGACCTGCGGCGAGGTGTCGGTGGCCACCGGGACCGGCTGGTACGGCGAGCCGTTCCAGCATGGTTTGGGGACGTCCTTGGCGCAGGGCGTGATCTTCCTGGCCAGTTGCTCGGGGGTCATCCTGACCAGTGGTGCCAGTCGCCTGAGCACGGCCTTCCCGCCGTCGGACCGGCCGGTCAACTTACCGCGGTCCACCGACACGACCAGCGAGGCCCGGTTGCGGGCCAGTGGACGGCCCTGGTCGTCGACGATCGCCCCCCGCGGAGCGGGTAGCAACACCTCGCGGACATGCTGATGGGTAGCGGTCTGGGTGAGTTTGTGATTGTCGAGTACCTGGAGGTAGTACAGTCTCGCCCCCAGCGTGGCGAGCAGGGAGAGTACGAGCACTCGCAGCACGACAAGGCGTGTTGTGGGCCGCCCGAACATCACGATCGCCTCCTCACCGCCGGGCCTCGACGTCGAGCCGACGAGCCACCACGGCAATCACCGGCACCACGAAGGGCGTCAACATCACGTCGTACAGCACGGTTTCGGGTAGCACGCCCAGCGTCGAACTGGTGGAGCCCGAGCGCAACAGCGACATGACCGCCGCATAGGCCAGGTAGGAACCCGCCGCGGCCAGCGCGGTCACCACGACCGGCCAGAAGATGCTCCGCTCACTACTGGTGTCCAGCAGACCCACCATGAAGCCGACCAGGGCGAAGCACAGCGCCAACACACCGACGGGGTGAGCCGACAGCAGGTCGGCCAACATGCCGGCACCGAAGCCGGCGGCCATGCCCGCGGTCGCACCGGCCGCCAGTGCCACTCCGACCACGAACACCAGCACCAGGTTCGGCCCCCCACCGGGCAACGGCAGGCGGGCGATCAGGGTGCCCTGCAGGGCGACCGCCAAGGGCGCGGCCACCGCGCCGGCCGCGTACCGCAATGGAGAAACCTTCACCAGTCCCGTCACCGTTTCGGCTTTGGCGGCAGTAGCGAGTCACGAGGATCGCCCCGCGGTCCGGCCAACACCACGCCGACGAGATCGAGCGAGGTCATCTTGGCGTAGGGACGCACGTCGGCGGTCGTCCCGCTGCCACGGTCCGGGTTGACGTGCACCACCTCGCCCACCGGGACCCCGGGGACGTAGGTCGAACCGCCGTACGGACCGGTGACCAGTCGGTCACCCACCCTGACACCTCCCCTCTGGTCCAGGGGGGCGTAAGCGAGTGGGGACAGGCCACTACCGGTGACCAGACCAAGACCGCCCGACCCCTCCTGGCGCACCCCCACCGACGAGCCCGGGTCCACCGCCAGTACGACCACGCAGGTCCGGCTGTTGACCTGTTTGACCCTGCCGACCAGCCCGTCGCCGTCGATGACGGTCATCCCCTCGGCAACCCCCTCCCGAGAGCCCACGTCGAGGGTCACCGTCCACTCGAAGCCCAGTGACGGTCCGAAACTGATGGCCGCCCCGGGCAGGACCCGGAACTGGCCCATCCCGGCCAGCAACTTGAGATGGCTCAACTCGTCCGCCCGGATGGCGTTGAGCCTGCTCTCCTGTACCTGGCGCCGCAGGTCGGCGTTGGTGCGCTGTAGTTGTGCGATCTGGTCATTGGTACTGCCGATGTGTGCGACGCCCCCGAAGAACCGGCCGACCGGTCCGAAGGCCGTGCTGAACCCGCGCTGTACCGGCCCGAACACCGCGGCCACACCGGACCGCAGGCCGTCGAAGGAGCCACCTTGGTAGTCCAGGGTGACGAACATGGCCGAGAGTACGAGCAGCACGACGATGGCCAACCGCTGCCGGCGGGTAGGACGAAGCATGGCGATCCCGGGAGGTCAGCGGCGGGGCTCGGACACGAGAACCTGTTGGAGCGCCTCGAAGTCCTCGACGCACCGCCCGGAACCAAGCGCGACGGAGTGCAGAGGGTTGTCGGCCACGATGATGGGCATCCCTGTCTCGTGCTTGAGTCGCTCGTCCAGTCCGCGCAGCATGGCGCCGCCGCCGGTGAGCACGATGCCGCGGTCCATCACGTCGCCGGCGAGTTCGGGAGGACACTTGTCGAGCGTCGTCTTCACCGCGTCGACGATCGAGTTGACCGGCTCCTCGATCGCCTTACGGATCTCCTCCGCGCTGACCACGATGGTCTTGGGCAGGCCGGTAACCAGGTCTCTGCCGCGGATCTCCGCGTGGCTCTCCTCGGCGGTCGGAAAGGCCGACCCGATCGCGATCTTGATCTCCTCGGCGGTGCGCTCGCCGAGCATGAGCGAGTACTCCTTCTTCACGTAGTTGATCACGGCCACGTCGATCTCGTCCCCGGCGATGCGGATGCTCTGACTGGTCACTATCCCACCCAGTGAGATGACGGCCACCTCGGTGGTACCGCCACCGATGTCCACCACCATGTTGCCGGTGGGCTCACTCACCGGCAGCCCACTACCGATCGCGGCCGCCATCGGTTCCTCGATGATGTACACCTTGCTGGCGCCGGCGTTGTAGGTCGACTCCTTCACCGCCCGCTGTTCCACTCCGGTGATCCCGGAGGGAACGCACACCACCACCCGCGGGCCGCGCACCAGATAGCGGCGTCGGTGAACCTTCCGGATGAAGTAACGCAGCATCCGTTCGGTGGTGTCGAAGTCGGCGATCACGCCGTCCTTGAGCGGTCGCACCGCGACGATGTTCCCCGGCGTCCGGCCAATCATGCGCTTGGCCTCGACACCGACCGCGAGAATTTCCCCGGTATTCACGTTGATCGCCACCACCGATGGCTCGTTCAGCACGATGCCACGACCGCGGACGTAGACGAGGGTGTTGGCGGTGCCGAGGTCGACGGCCATGTCCCGGCCGAGGAACGACATCGAACTCGAAACCATCGAGGAGATCCTCCGCAGGACAGGGGACTGGGCACGACGGAGCAGCACCGTGGGTGCGAGCCGCACACGAGGAGCAGGCCGATCGTACCCGTGG
>DATCXL010000375.1:0-3215 GCA_036565825.1 Mycobacteriales bacterium | reverse complement strand
GCCGCCCCGCCTCGGAATCCGAGCCGGCTGCCGCGTAGCCAGACGAACCGGTCCATCCCTCGCCAGGGTGTGTCAGGGTGACCAGCCCTCGCCGGGGCCAAGCCCCGGCTCCGGAGCTCAGCAGGCACGGGGTGTGCCTGCTGTGCTGCCCTCGGTGGGGGGAGCTTCGCTCCACCCCACACCCCCTCAAACCCCACATGATGGCGTTATAGGGCTGGCCCGCACGCACCCTTCGACAACCGGCACCACGACAGATTGCTACCGCGCACCCGCGGGCCGGGTCATTCGGAACCAGCCGACCCGCTGGTCACAGATCTCCGGCCAGGCGTAGGAACACCGCGAACACCGGCGGTTGTGGCCGACGCAGTTCCAGTCGACCGCCGTCTGCCTCCACCAGGGCCCGGGCCAGCGCCAGACCCAGGCCGGTGCCGCCGCTGCCACTCACGCCGCGTTGGAACAGCCGCGGCAGCAGGTCCACCGACACCCCCTCCCCCAGGTCGGTGACCTCCACCATCACGTGTTGGTTCGCCACCCGGGCCGACAGCGTGACGGTGCCCTGGCCGTGTTCGAGCGCGTTGTCCACCAGCACCCCGACCACCTGCTGGAACCGCCCGATGGTGGCGCTGGCCAACAGTCCCGGTTCGGCGTCGACCACCACGTCCCGGCCCAGCCGCTTGATCGCCGGCGCGCGCTCGTCCACCACGGTGCGCAGGGCGTGTGCCACGTCGATCTCCTCGGCATCGGACGCACGCTTCTGCCGGGCCTGGGCGAGCAGGTCGTCGATCACCCCGGACAGTCGTTCGACCTGTTCCAGCGCCTCGTGGGCCTCCGCCCGCACGCCCGCGTCGCCGGCCATCGCGATCTCCTCCAACCGCATCTGCAACGCGGTGAGCCGGGTCCTCAACTGGTGCGAGACGTCGCTGGCGAAGTCGCGCTCCCGCCGCAGCAGGTCCGCTATCTGTTGCGCACTGCGGTCGAGTACGTCCGACACCCGGTCCAGTTCGGGAATGCCGTGCCGTTCGGGTGCCGGCCGGAAGTCTCCGGCGCCCAACCGGGCTGCCCGGTTGGCGACGCCGAGCAGCGGATCGGTGAGCCGTCGCGCGGACAACACCGACACCCCCGCGGCCACCAGCGCCGAGAGCAGTACCAACCCGCCGACCAGCATGCCGGCCCGTACCTGCTGAGAACGGACCTCGCGGGCCGACCGGATCACGCTGACCTGGCCGCCGCCGCGCAACTGCTCGGTCGCCTCGAAGGTGTGGTCTCTCAGCTTCGGGCCGGCACCGAGAACAGTGCCCTGGGCCGTGACGACCTGCACCTCCTCGCCGGCGGGTACCAGTCGGTCCAGCCGGGAGGCCGCGAGTTCACCGGCGTTGACCCGGTCGTCGAGGTAGGCCGACACCGTCTGCACCTCGCGCAACAGGTCGTTGTGCGCGATGTCGTCGATGAGTCGGACGGTGACCACGAGCAGCGGCAGACCGAGGACCAGCACGGCCACGATCACGATGCCGAAGCTGGACAGCAGCAGTCGGCGACGCACCTTGGTCAGCCGGTCTCGAAGCGGAAACCGACGCCTCGCACGGTGGTGACCAGCCGGGAGTTCTGTGGTTCGTCGCCAAGCTTCCGGCGTAACCAGGAGATGTGCATGTCAAGGGTCTTCGACGCACTGCCCTCGGTGTCGTCCCACACGTCACGCATGATCGCCTCGCGGGTGACCACGCTGCCGGCGTGTTCGAGCAGGACCCGCAGCAGTTCGAACTCCTTGTTGGCCAACTGGAGTTCGACCTCGTCCTGCCACACCCGACGGGAGGAGATCTCCATCCGCACCCCGTTGGTTTCCAGCACGTCCACGCTGCGGCGACGCAACAGGGCCCGCACCCGGGCCAACAGTTCGGCGAGCCGGAACGGCTTACCGACATAGTCGTCGGCACCGGCATCGAGCCCGACCACGAAGTCCACCTCGTCGGTGCGGGCGGTCAGTACCAGCACCGGCACGGTCGAACGCGCGGACCTGATCTGCCGACACACCTCCAGGCCGTCCATTCCCGGCAGACCCAAGTCAAGTAGGACAAGGGCCACAGAGCCGGACAGCGCGCATTCGAGCGTGGACGGACCGTCACGGCGCACGACCACCTCGTAGCCCTCCCGCTGTAGGGCCCGGGAGAGTGGTTCCGAGATGGCGGCATCGTCCTCGGCGAGCAGCACAGTGGGCACGGCGACACCATAGGCTGAATGCGAACAGATATGGCGAGAGTATGACCGTTCACCCATGTCAGCCAGCACCTCAACCATTCAGGGAAGAGGAACCAACGGTACTGGTCCACCCGACCAGTCCATCGGTACGGCGGCCAGCAGATCCGCACCGGCCGGCAATCGCCCGGCCCGCATGGGTGTCCCCTCCAGCACCTCGACCTCCGCACCGCTCCACCGCACCGGTACCAGCCTGGTCAGACCAGGTGCCGGCCGAGGATCACCGCGCAGTGGGACGGCCGGCAACACCGGTAGCGGCCGACCGGCCAGACCGGCCAGCAGCGGCCCGAGCAGGGTGAGTAGAGCGACCAGTGCCGCGTACGGATTGCCCGGCACCCCGACCAGCCACCGACCGTCGGGCAACTCGGCCAATGCCTGCGGTCGTCCCGGGCGGCAGGCCACCCCGTCCACCACCAGCCGCGCACCCAACCCGGCCAGCACCGCGCGCAGCCGGTCGGCCGGCCCGGCCGACGACGAGCCACACACCACCACCACGTCGGCGTCGGCGGACCGCACCGCACCGACCAGTTCGGTGGCCGGGGTGTCGGGCACCGGCATGGTCAACGCCAACTCGCCGCCAAGGTGGCCCACCACCCCGGGCAGCATCGGGCCGACCGCGTCGCGCACCCGGCCGTCCCCCGGCAGTCCGGAGTGGATGATCTCGTCGCCGGTGACCAGGGCAACCACCCGGGGCCGGGCCCGCACCGGCAGGACGTCCACCCCGACGCTGGCGGCCAGGCCGAGCAGCACCGGGGTCACCACCGAGCCCGCCGGCACCAACTCGACGCCCTCCGCGGCGTCCTCGCCGACCCGGCGCACGTACCGGCCCGGTTCCACCGCACCGGCTACCAGGTCCCCATCCCGTACCGCCAGTTCGTAGGGCAGCACGGCCTCGGTGCCCGGTGGCACCGGGGCGCCGGTGGCGATCTCGGCGGCCTCACCGGTCGCCAGCGACACGGCCTCGC
>DATCXL010000370.1:0-3267 GCA_036565825.1 Mycobacteriales bacterium | reverse complement strand
TGGCCAGCAGTACGTCCAGTGGTCGCCGCTGGCCTGCGACCCGGGGGGCGAACGGCACGGCCAGGTGGTCGAGGATCTTCGGGATGTCCGCCGAGGACAGCCGCGAGGTCAGCTCCGCAAGCATCGGGTCGTACCGGCGGGACAGGCCCCGCTGGTCGGCGCGAGCCAACCGAGTGGTCACGTCGTCCTCGACCAGCCGGCGCATCCCGCCCAGCTCGCGCAGGCTGTTGAAGTAGCCGACCAGCGTCATGTACGGATCCGTGATCTCGTTCGCACCGTACTTCTCGTGTAGACGCTGCGCAGCACCGAGCACCGATACGTAGGCGCGGATCAGCGTGGACTTGGTCCGCACCCCGTGTGAGCAGATCCCCACGTACAACCGCCCGGGGGCCGCACCCGGTCCGGTGGTGGGGCGCTGCCGGGCGAAGAAGCTGTCGGAGGCGTCCAGCCCAGGCGGCGGGAACACTTCGGTACGCCGGTGGAACAGCGCACCGATCTGGTGCGGCGCCCGGCGGACTGTCGCGGTCGAGGCGATCACCTTGGGCCGAACCGGCGAGCCCCGTTCGGGTTCCCACGTGCACAGCCGGTCCACTGCGGCCTCGTACAGGCCGGTCAGGGACCCCAGTGGGCCGGAGATCAGGTGCAGCTCATCCTGGATAATCAGGTCCGGAGGCCGTAACGCGCCGGCCGGTACCAACCGGGCGGCCGGTTCGCCGTTGCGGGCCGGGTGGCTGGTGGCCTCCCAATCGGTGCCGAGCAGGTCATCGGTGATGTACCCGTGTCGCTCGCACCGCCCGGTCACCCGGCCGAACAGCGCCGAGGTCTCGCCCTTCCACGGCAACTGGGCGAACTTGTCCACGGTGGCGATCACGAGCCCGGGCAGCAGCCGGTAGATCTCCTCGTCGACCACCACCACCGGAAGCCCCTCCCGGTCGGCGCTGCCCGCCCCGAACGGGCAGAACACGTCCGGGCAGACGACCAGCGTGCGGCGCCTGGTCTTGTTCACCGTGATGTCCCGGCCCGCGTCGATGGCGGTGCCGCACCACGGGCAGGAGGTCAACTGATGCGGGGAACTCCGCCCGGCGCCGCGTCCGCGGCCACGCCGGATGTCGGATTCCCAGTCCGCCGCGACGTCGGTGCGGTTGGGGGTGACCTGGCCGCCCACCCACAGCCCGAGCCGGAACGGCGTGTCACCCCAGGTCGCCGCGTCGTCCCGGCGCAGCGCCTCGGCGGCGCAGATCAGGGTGGCGGCCCGCTGGAACTGCTGGATGGTCAGCAGTCGCAGGGTGTAGCGCATCAGCACGCCCACCCCACCGGCTGGGTTCAGCCCGCCCAGCGGCGGCGACAGCCGGCGGGCGGCCAGGGTGAACGCGGTCAGCCCCAGGTACGCCTCGGTCTTGCCGCCGCCGGTGGGAAACCACAGCAGGTCGGCCACGGCACGAGCCTGGTCCACGTCCCGTTCCGGGTGGCGCGGGTCGGCCAGCGAGGGCAGGTTGAGCAGGATGAACGCGAGCTGGAACGGCCGCCAACTCCGGTTCTCCGGCCGGTCGATCTCGGCGAGCACCACGTCCAGGCCGAGTTCCGGATCCTTGCGGCGCCGCTCGGCGGCCATGGTGTGCACCCGTTGCAGGGCCATGGCCCGGTTGGCAAACCCGAACGCCCGGCGGGCCCGCGGATCGGAGGCCAGCACGGCGATACCCGACTCGATCCGCCGGGCCGCCCGCCGGGCTGCCTCCAGCGCGTCGGTGGCCTCGTCCTGGTATCCGGCCAGATGCCGGCCCGGTTCGTTCGCGGTCGCCGCCTGGGCCTCGATCCAGTGCCGGTAGCCGCGCACCAGGGGGGTCAGCGCGGCGGTGAGCGTGTCGGGCGGGCCGTCGGCCAGTTCCGCCAGCCGAGCCATGTCGACGACCACGTCGGCGAGTTCGGACAGGTCCGGGTCGCGCACGGGGTCGGGGGTGTCGGTGGCCGGCAGCTCGTAGCGGGGGGCGGCCACCGTGCTGACCCGCCAGGCGCGCATCGGGTCCCCCGGGTCGGTCTCAGGATGCACCGCGGTGGCGTGCCCGACGGCGAACTCCGGATGGAACCGGTAGGCCATGGCCAGCCGGCGCTGCTCGGCCCGGTCGGAGGCGTCCCCGCCGGAGACGGTCTCGTCTCGGGGCAGGAACACCGCCGCGGGCCGGGCCGTCCGGTCTTGGTCGTGTGTGCTGGCGGCCGGTTCAGGACCGGTGACCGACAGGCTGGTCTGGAACAGCCACGCCGACTTGGCGGTGTGCTCCCCGTGCTGGGCGTTGACCAGGAACAGCGACACCAGCCAGGTGTCGGCGTGCCGGCGGGCCCGGCCACGCACCACCACCCCTGGCTGGTCCGGGGATAACGGGACCGCCGGTAACAGTCCCTCGGCCAGCCGCACCACCGCCCGGCCGCACATCGGCACCCGTCGCCACACCCGTGGCGGGCCGACCGGCGAGTCGGAGGCCACCCGCTCGTAGCGGCCCCACTCGGCGGTGACCACCAGCTCGCCGACCCCGGCCGCGACCCTGGCAGTCAGGCCGATCGCTGAGGGGAACAGACTGGCCACGTTCGGCCCAGTCGGTTCGGGGTCACCCTCGGCCGGGTCTGGACTTTCCGCCTCGGCGATGTCGTCGAGCGTTTCTGGCTCCACCACAGTCCCGGCCGGGGCCAGCCGACCCAGCGGGTAACGCTCGACCGGGTCCGCGTCGAAGTCCTCCTCCGGGCCGTCCAGCGGACCGTGCAGATCCCGCAACACCAGCTCGACCAGCTCGTCGCGAACCCGCGCAGGATCCGGCCGGTCCAGCACCGCCGGCCCGTCCGGAAGGGTCGGACCACCCTCGCTCACCATGCCCGCCACGCTAGTGCGTCGGCCCGACCCGCGGTCATGGGCGGGGCCTGGCGAGCGTTGGCCTTCGGTCTGCGTCCCCGGCCGGGCTCCCGCCGAGCAGGATTCCGCGCCGGCTGCCTGCACGCACCGACGGGGTCAGAAGAGCCCGTCACCGGGGTCGGTCCGGTGGCGAGACTTCTTGGCGGGCTTGCGGGTGCCGGTGCGAGACTCCTCGGCGTGGCGGTAGTGGTTGAGGGCCAGCAGCTTGTCGAGGATGTCGTTGTGGGCGGCCGGACCGACGGTGAACCGGACGCCCTGACGGGTGGCGTGGAAGGCGTGGTCCAGGTCGAGGTCCGCCCAGGCCGGCAGCGGCTCGCTGGCCTCACGCCGTTCGAACTCCCGGATGGACGGCTCGCGGTCCTCGTCGG
>DATCXL010000357.1:0-3207 GCA_036565825.1 Mycobacteriales bacterium | reverse complement strand
GCTGGCCGTCCAGTGTGGAGTCCTTGACGAACGCCGAGGAGAGCCGGTGCGCCTCGGTACGGCTGGAGGTCAGGTAGCGGCTGTCATCGACGTGGCTGACCCGCACGTAGGGCAGGTCCGCGAACACCTCGACCGGCTCATCCTTACCGGCATCCCATGCGGTGGCCTCCAGCCGGTTCGCGATCGACTGGGCGGACTCGACCAGCAGGCTCTTGACCCAGGTGCCGTCCGGGCCGGGACGGTCGAACGTGGCGGCGCCCAGGTCCGGGAACCCCGTGGGTTGGAAGCGCGACCCGGCGACGGGCGCCAGCTCGACATCCAGGAACTGTCGCCCCGTCGGCACAGCGGGCGTGGTCATAGAAGCTCTCCTGTGTGGTTAGTGGGGAAGTTCGTCGGTGGCGCAGAACCGCAACGCCTTGCCGGCCAGGGGTCGGCTGACCCGCAGCAGCAGCGCGGCGGACAGGGTGCGCGGATCGGGTCGACCGAACAGGATCGCCGCCGGGTCGACCAGGGGGTGCAGGTGGGCGGCGCGGAGCCGTCGGACCGCATCGGAGGCGACCTCGGCGAGTGCGCCGGCCTGCAACTGGCGGGCCCATCCCGGTCCGGGCGTGAGCCGGTCCTCGGGTCGAGTTGGGTTCCCGCGTGCCAGGCCCGCGTAGAACGGGGCGAGTAGCCGCCATGCCGGGTCGGCCGGCAACATGCCGACCTCGTCAGCGGGAAGTGGTTCGGTGCCGGTCCAGTCGAGTAGCAGTAGCGCGGACAGGTGGGTCTCGAGCGCGGCCAGGTTCACCTGGCCGGCGAGGAACGCGGCCAGGTCATCGGCCCGGACCGCCAACCCGTACTCGTGGATCGGACGCGGGCCGCCATGTCCACCGTTGGTGTCGGTCTGGCCGGTGGCGGATGCTTTGCTGGCACGGCGTTGCTGGGTCAGGCGCACCACCCGGGCGGCATGTGTGTCGGCGAGCACGCCGACCAGCGACCGGACACCGAATCCCGGGACCGCCGGGGGCCGCGCGGTCCATGTCGGTCGGTCAGTGGTGGTCACCGGAGTGAGAAGGTGCCGCAGTCCCTGCCCGTCGGTCCCGCGTAGCGACGCGAAGCCCGCGGCGAGCCGGAACTCGGGTGTGTCTTGGGTGATGTGCGCCAGCCAGTGGGTTGCCCGCATGCCGGTGATCGGCGGCACGTCCACACGGAGCCGACCCGACCGGGCGACCGCGACGTGCAGGTCGGCGATCGCACCGAGTACGGCGAGCAGCCGACCCGAGCCGCCGGCGGCGGCCACGTCGTACTCGGCCTGTTCGACGGCACGTAGCGCGCTGGCCGCATGTGCGGGAAGTTGCCCGGCGGCGCGGACCCGGCGGAGCCAAGCGTCCAGCATGCCCAGGGTGGACACCTCGGCCCGTTCGGTGACCTCCAGCCGGCCCGCGGGCACGGCGAAGATACTCTGCCCGAACCGTTCGACCAGCACGTGCCGGGCGAAGGAGTCCACTCCCCGGTCCACACCCAGGCTGGCCGCGGCCCGGGCAGCATCCAGACCGGTGCGCGCGTCGTCGCGGCCCAACCGCAGCCGCCCCTCACGGAACAACCGGCGGATCTGGCCCAGGCCGGTCGGGTGGGACCACAGTGGCGCCCAGATCTCGCCCTTGGCCGACTCGCCGACGGCGGCGGTGCCGTGCCCGACCGGCGCGGACCGCACCGTGAACGACATCGCAGCCACCGACCGCCCATCACTGCCGGCGGCCCGGGCGACCCCGCTGGCGAACAGCAACGCACCCTCGACCAGCAACACGAAGTCCCACGGGTTGACCGTGCCGTGGATGGCCTGTCCCGGGTTGTACTGGCCGACATTGCCGCCGACGAGTTTGGGTCGGCCACGGCCGAACAGTGCCTGCTCCAGCCAGGCTCGCCGCTGCGCCCGGCTTGGTGGGCGCTTGGCTGCGATGCCCAGCACGTCGATGAGCCGTTGCATGTAGTTGCTGCTCAACTCCAGCCGGCCCAGGTTCCCACCGGTACCAAGGATCGGCGGGAACACCGGGTCGCCGTCGGTGAGCACCACGGCCGTGTCCAGCCAGTCCAGCGCCTCGTCGGGCAACCGGTTGCGGCATGCCTGCACCCGGGTCCGTTTGTCCCAGGACTCCCATCGGGGGTCGTCCACCGCGCGCCAGGCCGCAGCGATCGTCTCGCGATAGTGAGTAAGCCGGTCACCGGTTGATGCGGCAATGGTGGCCAGGACGGTTTCGGAAAGTCGCTTACCGCTGCGGCTGAATCCGCCGTCGCTGTTCCACGGAGACACCACCGGGCTCGGCTGGTACTCATCAAGGAAGAAGTCCACCAGCGCGTCCTCGTCCAGTGTGGTGGCCAGAGCGAACCGATCGTCCCGCCACCACCCGTGAGCTGCCCGGTCGACCTGCTCGGCGACCAGACGCAGCACGCCCAGCGCCTTGAGGTAGGAGCCCAGCGGAGCAGGTGTGCACCCGTCGAGGTCGAGAGTGGTCACCGGAACTCTCCGTTGTCGGTACTCATCCGCCAGTCAGAAACGCGGACCAGTGCTTCGAGGAACCCCAGCCGGAACGGACCCAGGTCGCTGCGGTCCCGCAGCGCCAACATCCGTTCGGACCACGATCCATCGTTGACCGACCCAGCGGCCATCACCGACAGGTCCAACCGCACCGGTCCCACCCGGGCACCGGCCACCTCGACAGCAGGGAAGTCCTCCCCGTCCCACACACCCAGGGCCACCAGTCGGTTCGGCTCCTCGTCCGGTGGCTTCTCCTCCGGCATCGCCCGGATACCCAGCCGCACCCTGCCGTGGTGAGCGGCGACCAGGTAGACCACCAGGTCAGGTTCGACCACACCGGCCAGCGCCTGTCGGTCGGAGAGCAGAGCCAACGCCGACACCAGTTCGTGGCGGAACCACCGGCGCGAGTAACGCCCACCGTGTCCCTTCGCCGACTTCGCCCACGGACCACTCGCCCGTAACCGTTCGCGTTCCTCGTCACTGTCCGCAGTGGACAAGAGGGCGTCCGCGAAGACGGCGTGTACCTTGCCCGTATCGTGCCATCGGCCGGCCACCGCGGCGGCCTCCCGGTGGGCAGCGCCCAGTCCAGGCGCCGGTACGGCCTTGGACAATCGCCGAACCTCGGCCTCCACCTCGGCGCAGTGGTCGGCCAGACTCACCCACCGGCCAACCGCCGACAGCGGATCGCC
>DATCXL010000344.1:0-6224 GCA_036565825.1 Mycobacteriales bacterium | reverse complement strand
GCCGCCCGCCGTATCGTGGGGGAGGAGGTCGCGGCCTACCTGCGGGCGCAACGGTCGATGGATGTCGCGCCCACCGTGGCGGCACTGCGGGCACGCGCGGCCCAGGTGGTGGACGCCGAACTGGTGCGACTGGACGGCCGGCTGCCCGGATTGCCGGGCAATGTTCGGGATGAGATTGATCGCACCGTGCGGCGGGTGGTGGACAAGTTGCTACATGCACCCACAGTGCGGATAAAAGAACTTGCCGACGAGCCTGGCGGTGGAGCCTACGCCGTGGCCCTGCGTGAGCTGTTCGGGCTTGACCCGGCCGCCACCGTCGCGGTGACCGCACCGTCGGCGTCCATATCTGAGGCGTCACCGCTCCGACCCGGGGGCGAAGGCGGAGAGGAAGGCACCAGATGAGCTCGTCGCGCGTCTCGGCCGCGGACCGTGGCATCACGCCGCCCGCGGCGGCCCGGGTGTTGCGGCTGGGTACCAGGGGCAGCATCCTGGCCCGCACGCAGTCCGGTGGCGTCGCCGACGCGGTGACCGACCGGTCGGGCCGGCTGGTGGAGCTGGTCGAGGTCAGTACCGACGGTGACCGGTCCGCCGCGCCGTTGACCCAGATCGGTGGAACCGGGGTGTTCGTCTCCGCGCTGCGTGAGGCGCTGCTCGCCGGCCACATCGACCTGGCCGTGCACTCCTACAAGGACCTGCCCACCGCGCCCGAACCCGGGCTCGTGGTCGCCGCCGTGCCACCGAGGGAGGACCCGCGTGACGTACTGGTCGCCCGGGACGGGCTGACTCTCGGTCAGCTTCCTCCCGGATCCCGGGTCGGCACCGGCGCGCCCCGTCGGGTGGCCCAGATCCGCGCACTGGGCCTTGGCCTGGACCTGGTACCGGTGCGCGGCAACGTGGACACCCGGCTGGGCAAGGTCGCCAGCGGTGCCCTTGACGGACTGGTGTTGGCCCGAGCCGGACTGGCCAGACTCGGGCGGCTCGACGTGGTGACCGAGACCCTCGACCCGCTCCAGGTACTGTCGGCGCCGGCGCAGGGTGCGCTGGCGGTGGAGTGCCGGGCCGACGACGAGGAACTGATCACCCTGTTGGCGGCGCTCGACGACGCCGACACCCGTGCGGCCGTCGAGGCCGAACGAAGCCTGCTTGCCGCCCTGGAAGCAGGGTGTACCGCCCCGGTCGGAGCACTGGCCGAGGTGGTCGAGGGCGAGACCGGGCTGGAACTCTTCCTGCGGGCCTCGGTGACCGCCGTTGACGGAGCGCACGCGCTGCGGCTGTCGGCAACCGGGTCCGTCCACGACGCCGGAGCGGTGGGTCGAAGCCTTGCCGCGGACCTGCTCGCCGCCGGCGCCGCCGACCTCATGGGGAGCACGCGATGACCCGCGCGCGCAAGAACATCGGACACATCAGCTTCGTCGGAGCCGGACCGGGCGACGCCGGGCTGCTCACCGTCCGGGCCGCCGAACTGCTCAGGAAGGCCGACCTGCTGGTGGTCGACCCCGGAATATCGCAGGCGGTGGTCGGGTTGGCCCCGGCCGGGGCCGACGTCCGGCCCGCGGTGGGTGAACCGGCCGAGGTGGCCAAGACACTGGTCGCGGAGGCACGTTCCGGCCTGCACGTGATCCGGTTGGTCGCCGGCGCCCCGTTCGCCGACGACGCGGTGATCGCCGAGGCCACCGTGGTGGCCCGTTCCACGGTGTCCTTCGACGTGGTCCCCGGGGTACCCACCGAGGTGGGTGTGCCCACCTACGCCGGGGTGCCGGTGGGGTCTGTGCGCACCGAGGCCGACACCCGTGGGCTGGACGAGGGTGCCGGGGACTGGGCCACCATCGCCACGGCGCCGGGCACGTTGGTGCTGACCACCACCACCGCGCACCTGGTGCGGATGGCCGGTGCGCTGGTCGAGCACGGCCGGCCCGGTGACACTCCGGTGTGCGTCACCGTGGAGGGCACCCGACCGACCCAGCACAGCGTGGTGACCACCCTGGACAGACTGGAACGGGACACCACCGAACTGTCCGGGCCGGTGGTGGTCACCGTCGGCGACGTGGTGAACCAGCGTTCGCGGCTGTCCTGGTGGGAGAGTCGACCGCTGTACGGCTGGCGGGTGCTGGTGCCGCGCACCAAGGAGCAGGCCGGCGTGATGAGCGAGCGGCTGCGGGGGCACGGCGCGATCCCCAAGGAGGTGCCGACCATCGCGGTGGAACCGCCGCGTACCCCGGCCCAGATGGAGCGGGCGATCAAGGGTCTGGTCACCGGCCGGTACGAGTGGATCATCTTTACCTCCACCAACGCGGTGCGGGCGGTGCGCGAGAAGTTTGAGGAGTTCGGTCTGGACGCCCGGGCGTTCGCCGGTGTGAAGATCGCCTGTGTTGGTGAGGCGACCGCCGCGGCGATCCGCGGGTTCGGCATCTCGCCGGAGCTGTTGCCCAGTGGTGAGCAGTCCAGCGAGGGCCTGCTGGCCGACTTCCCGCCCTACGACGACGTACTGGACCCGATCGACCGGATTCTCCTGCCGCGTGCGGACATCGCCACCGAGACGCTGGCCGAGGGCCTGCGGGAGCGCGGTTGGGAGATCGACGACGTGACCGCGTACCGCACGGTGCGGGCCGCGCCGCCGCCGGCCGAGATCCGGGAGGCGATCAAGGGCGGTGGCTTCGACGCGGTCTGTTTCACCTCCTCCAGCACGGTGCGCAACCTGGTCGGTATCGCGGGCAAGCCGCACGCCCGCACCGTGGTGGCCTGCATCGGCCCGCAGACGGCGGCAACCGCGCGGGAGTTCGGCCTGCGGGTGGACGTACAGCCAGATATCGCCCAGGTAACCGCACTTGTGGATGCACTGGCGGCGTACGCTGTCCAGCTCAGGGAGAACGGCGACGAGAGCCCGCCGCCGCGAAAGACCCGGTCGAAGGGGCGCGCTGCAAGATGAACACAGGTCCCGGCTTCCCGATCGAACGTCCTCGTCGACTGCGCCGCAGCGCCGCACTGCGGCGCATGGTCGCCGAGACCCGGTTGCACCCGGCCGAGCTGGTGCTGCCGATGTTCGTCAAGGAGGACATCACCGCCCCCGTGCCGGTGTTGTCCATGCCGGGAGTCTTCCAGCACACCCTCGACTCGTTGCTCAAGGCGGGACACGAGGCCGTCGAGGCTGGCGTCGGCGGCCTGATCCTGTTCGGAATACCGTCCACCAAGGACGGTCGGGGCTCCGGGGCGGATGACCCCGAGGGGGTCGTCCAGGTCGCGCTGCGGCACCTGCGCAGCGAGTTCGGCGACTCCACCGTGCTGATCAGTGACCTGTGCCTTGACGAGTACACCGACCACGGGCACTGCGGCATCCTCGTTCCCGACCGCGCCGGCCGGTCGGCCGTGGGGGACGGGGACGAGGCCGACCAGGACTGGGTGGTGGACAACGACGCCACCCTTGAGCGGTACGCCGACATCGCGCTGGCCCAGGCCGCGGCCGGGGCACACGTGGTCGCGCCGAGCGGAATGATGGACGGCCAGGTCGGTGCCATCCGAACGGCCCTGGACTCCGGTGGCTTTCCCGAGGTGGCCATTCTCGGCTACTCGGCCAAGTACGCGTCGGCCTTCTACGGTCCGTTCCGCGACGCCGCCGAGTGCGCGCCCAGGTTCGGTGACCGGGCCGCCTACCAGCAGGACCCGGCCAACCTGGCCGAGGCGCTGCGCGAGGTGCGACTCGACCTGGACGAGGGCGCCGACGCGGTCATGGTCAAGCCCGCCCTGGCCTACCTGGACGTGATCCGGCAGGTCCGCGAGCAGGTCGACGTGCCGGTCGCCGCCTACCAGGTGTCCGGGGAGTACGCCATGGTCGAGGCTGCCGCCGCCCAGGGCTGGATCGACCGGGAACGGGTCATCATGGAAACCCTCACCTCGATCCGGCGTGCTGGCGCCGACATCATCCTGACCTACTGGGCCACCGAGGTCGCCCGCCTCCTCCGCCACTCCTGACGCGGCGCTGCTCGGCCGTCCTCGTTCTCCAGTAGAGCCGGCGACCTGTATCTGATAATCTGATGCCATGAAGACGGTCACTGCCACCGAGGTCGCGCGGAACTTCTCCGCGGTGCTCGATGAAGCAGAACACGGTGAGACCATCGTGGTGACTCGAGGTGGACGACGGGTCGCGACGATCAGCCCCGCACCCGCATGTTCGGGGCGGGCGGTCAAGGAGTTGCTACACCGGCATCGCCCCGACCCAGCCTGGGCCGAGGATCTGCGGGCGGTGCGCGAGACCGTGGTGGACTCGGTGCGGTCGTGGCCAGACGCCTGATCCTGGACACGGCGGTCCTCATCACCTCCGAACGCAATGGTTTCGCCCTTGACCAACTACTTGACGAGGCTGACGACGTAGCCATCGCGGCGATAACCGTCGCCGAACTTCTGGTCGGTGTCGAACTGGCCGACGCGGATCGCCGGCCGGCGAGGATGGCATTCATCGACGAGCTGCTCCAAGTGATACCGGTCCAGGACTACACGCTCGGTGTAGCGCGCGCCCACGCGATGCTGCTCGCATGCACTCGCCGGCAAGGTAGGTCCCGGGGAGCCCACGATCTTGTTATCGCAGCCACCGCGAGAGCCACCGGACGCACCGTTGTCACGTCAGATGCCGCAGCTTGTTTCGCTGATCTTCCTGGTGTCAATGCGCTGGTTGTGCCGGGCTGAGACTGCCTTCTCGCTGGCATTTTTCCATCGAGGGCGGTCCGACCTGGGTTGCTCGACGTGGATCCGTTGCCACTTCCTGATGACGGACACTGCCGAGTGAGGTGCTCGCCGCGATGCGCGACGAGGAACGTTGGTGACCTGACACCGGAACCGTGCCGGTCGTGGTCGTGGCACCCTGGTGAACCGTGGAGGTCGTGTACCGGGAGGGCGGGAGCTGGCGGGCGCTCGGGTTGACCCTCGGCGTGCTGGCCGTCGGGTTCCTGGCGGATCTGGCTACCGGTGGTGGCACCGCGCACCTGCTCGGCTGGCTGCTGGCCGTGCTGCTTGTCGGCGGGATGGTTGCGGTGAGTTGTCTGGCCCAGGTCCGGATGTCCGGTGTGGCGGTCACCGTCCAGTTGCTGCGGGTCGGCCGGGAGATCCTGCCATTGTCTCAACTTGACCCGGACGGGCTGCGGGACCAGGACCGGGCTGGCGGTGCCCCGGTCGGCGCCCGCATCCTGGGTGGGGCCCTGTCGGTGCCGCGTGGTCGCGCACCGTTGCCGCTGCGGCTCATCGACGGCAGCATCGTGCTGGTGGCCAGCCGCGACCCGGCCGCGTTGCGTGCGGCGCTGCTGGCCGCGCTGGTTGGTTGAGGTACGAGATCCGCACCCGGGCCCGGAACTGGCGCCGCTTCCTGCGAGACTTGCCGACATGACGTATCCGTACTCGGCGCCCGCCTCGCAGGCGCTCTTCGATCGGGCCCAGGCGGTCACGCCGGGCGGGGTGAACTCGCCGGTCCGGGCCTTCCGCGCGGTCGGTGGCACGCCCCGGTTCATGGTCGCCGGACAGGGCGCCTTCGTGGTGGACGCCGACGGCCGTGAGTACGTCGACATGATCTGCTCGTGGGGGCCGATGATCCTCGGCCACGCCCATCCGGCGGTGACCGAGGCGGTGGCGCGGGCCGCCGCCCGGGGCACCTCGTTCGGCGCCCCGACCGAGGGCGAGGTGGAACTGGCCGAACGGATCGTCGCCCGGGTCGGTCCGGTCGAGCAGGTTCGGCTGGTCAACTCCGGCACCGAGGCGACCATGAGTGCGATCCGACTGGCCCGCGGGTACACCGGCCGGTCCCGGGTGGTGAAGTTCGCCGGTTGCTACCACGGGCACGTCGACTCGCTGCTGGCCGCAGCCGGTTCCGGGGTGGCCACCTACGCGCTGCCCGACAGCCCCGGGGTGACCGGCGCGCAGGCCGGCGACACCATCGTGCTGCCCTACAACGACATCATGGAGGTCGAGACCGCATTCGCGTCACACGGTGACGAGATCGCCTGCGTGATCGTCGAGGCGGCGGCCGGCAACATGGGCGCGGTACCGCCGGTGGACGGGTTCAACGCGGCGCTGCGCCAGATCACCGCGCGGCACGGCGCGCTGCTGGTGATGGACGAGGTGATGACCGGGTTCCGGGTGTCCGCCGGTGGTTGGTGGGGGCTTGACCCGGTTGACGCGGACCTGTTCACCTTCGGCAAGGTGATGAGCGGCGGCCTGCCGGCAGCGGCGTTCGGCGGTTCGGC
>DATCXL010000337.1:0-2162 GCA_036565825.1 Mycobacteriales bacterium | reverse complement strand
CCGGCTTCCGCTCGCGAGGTCACCGCACCAGCACGGTCCGCAACCGGCCGATCTCGGCCATCCGGCGTTCGCCCATCCGATCCGCGGCCACCGCCGGCGGCACCCCGTCCTCGGCGCCCATGGCGAAGATCCGTCGGGTGGTGTCGTAGATCTGGGCCGCCTTGGTCTTGGCCCGTTCGAAGTTGAATCCCTCGATCTCGTCGGCGACCTGGATCACCCCACCGGAGTTCACCACGTAGTCCGGCGCGTACAGGATGCCGCGGTCTTCGAGGACCTTCTCGATGCCGGTGTGGGCCAGTTGGTTGTTGGCCGCGCCACACACCACCCGGGCGGTCAGCGCCGGCACCGTGTCGTCGTTGAGAGCTCCACCCAACGCGCACGGCGCGTAGACGTCCAGGTTGGCCCGGATCAACGCGTCAGCGTTGTCGGCGACCTCGACCTGCGGGTGGGTCTCGCGCACCTGCTGGACCGCCCGCTCGTTCACGTCGGTGATGACCACCGTCGCCCCGTCGTTGACCAGGTGGTCGACCAGGTGGTGGCCGACCTTGCCCACCCCAGCGACGCCGACCCGGCGGCCGGCCAGGCTCGGTGAGCCCCAGGTGTGCTCGGCACTGGCCCGCATGCCCTGGAACACGCCGAACGCGGTCAGGATCGAGGAGTCGCCGGCACCGCCGTTCTCCGGTGAGCGTCCGGTCACGTACCGACACTCACGTGCCACCACGTCCATGTCGCCGACGTAGGTGCCCACGTCGCACGCGGTGACGTAGCGACCGCCGAGGGACTGCACGAACCTGCCGTAGGCGCGCAGCAGGGCCTCGGTCTTGTCCCGGTTGGGGTCTCCCCAGATCACCGCCTTGCCGCCGCCCAGGTCGAGTCCGGCCACGGCGTTCTTGTAGGCCATCCCCCTGGACAGGTTCAGTGCGTCGGCCAGTGCGTCGGCCTCGCTGGGGTAGTTGTAGAAGCGGGTGCCGCCCAGGGCGGGACCCAGCGCGGTGGAGTAGATGGCGATGATGGCGCGGAGTCCCGAAGTCGGGTCATGGCAGAAGACGACCTGCTCGTGGCTGGACGAGAAAACGGTCACGCTGGCTCCTGCGGTCGAGGCGTCGGCCGGTGCCCTTGTGGGGCGTGGCCCTTGCGGGCGGGATGTGCCCTCAGACACAGGGTAGTGCCGGGGTTTCCCGAGCGGTCTGCGGTTGTGCACAGGGCGTGCGACCATCGCCTGCGTGACTCCGCCGTATGTCGCCCAGTTGCGCGTGTACGAGCCGTTGGGCGCCTTTCCGGCCGAGGAGCGCAGGCACTGGGAGGACTACCTGCGCCGCGGCCGCGCTCCCGGGCGGATGCACGGACCGGCTCTGGAGCGGACCGTGGGGCTGGGAGCGGCGCTGCGTTCGGCCGCCCGGGTACCCCGTGACGGCGACATCGCCGAGCACGCCTACGTGACCTACGTCGACGGTGTCCCGCTGATCTGCCCGTGGCGGCTGGCGGTGCGGTGCTGGCAGGCCGTCACGGACCTGTCGACCACGCTGCCCGAGCGGGTCGTGTCCAGCATGCTGTCCAGCGGCGAGATCGCGGCGGCGGCGGCCGCGCGGGCACGGTGGTCGCTGGCGCACCCGGACCTACGGGTGCACGTGCTGACCAGTCGGTGGACGGTCCCGGTGCGCTGGTTCCTGCTGTTCGACCGGGAGGAACGGCGGCTGCGGCTCGGCCCTGACACCGACCCACAGCGACGGCCGGTGGAGGCGGCGACCGAACGTTCTCTGGTGTACGTGACCGAGATGTCGGCGGCCCGGCGTCGGGCCGCCCGTGCCCTGGGCAGGTTGCGTAAGGCGGTAGCCGGCGGTCCGGTGCTGTCCTCGGTGGAGGATGTGGCGCGCTGGCTGGAGGAGTTCCACCCGCGTTCGGTGGTCGAACTCGACTACGGCGGACTGGTGTACCTGCTCGATGACGAGGACCTCCGCACGGACGATTCGGCCGGCGATGTGGCCAACGCCATGGCAGCGCTGGGACGCGGTGACATAGAAGATGCCGCGAGAGCGTACGATCGGGTTATTGCACGCTGGCGAACGGCCCAGTTGGTCGAATCGGCCAACTGAATCGTTCACCCCGTTCGGGTGATCCAGGGCGACTAGAACCAATTGAACGCGTCGGGCCATTTGATAGAT
>DATCXL010000331.1:0-2681 GCA_036565825.1 Mycobacteriales bacterium | reverse complement strand
CGGCCAGCGCGAGGGAACCGGACTTGCCGGCCGCGCCCAGTACGGCGACCGAGGGGGTGTGTCCGGAGCCCCGGTAGTGGTTGACCACCCGGGTGGTCAGCGCGGGTGCGCCACACACGTCCATGACCGACAGGGACAGGGGGGTGGGTAGGTCCGTGGGTAGTACCGCGGCGATGGAGCGGCCGAAAAGGATGGCGTGCCCGTCTGCGGGTACCTGTTCGCTGTGTCCGTCCCAGTTCTTCAGGTCATCGGTGATGGCCAGGGGGGTCAGGGTCAGCGAGACGAGGGTGGCCACCCGTTGGCCCGGTCGCAGGCCCAGTGGGGAGGCCGGGCCGACCTGTTCGACGACGCCGACGAGCATGCCTCCCGAGCCGGTGACCGGGTTCTGCATCTTGCCGCGGGTCCTGATGATGTCCAGCACGGCGGCGCGGATCGCCAGCCCGTCGCCGCGGTGGGTTTCGGCGAGTTGGCGGTAGGAGGCGGCGTCGAGGTTGAGTCGTTCGACGCGCAGACGTACCTCGTCGGGCCACAGGGTTGGTTGGGTGTCCAGCCGGTTGGCGGCCTGGGGTAGTACGCCGGGTGGGTCCAGTACCCGGTGCAGTCCGACCGGGGACGGCAGCCGGGCTGGTTCGACGTCCGGGTCACACTCAAACACGGCGTACCTCTTATGGTTGTAGGGCCTACTGAGAGTAAATTATCCTGTAGTTGGATGGCCTGCCAGAATGTTCTCCCGTATTGTGACGGGTGACAAGTTCTGTACCCGCACGTTGACGATCTCGGGGTCCACAGGAGGCACGCGTGAGTGACCAGCCGTACCAGTACCGTCGCCGCGTTCTGGTCGAACCGGACTGGCGCCGGTTGCCGGGCTGGCGCGAGGTCACCGAGGCGCAGTGGCAGGACGTGCAGTGGCAGCGGGCACACTGTGTGAAGAACCTGCGCCAGTTGCGCGCGGTGTTCGGTGACCTGCTCGACGAGTCGTTCTACCTCGATGTGGAACGTGACCAGGCCGAGCGGGCGACGATGTCGCTGCTGTTGCCACCGCAGATGGTCAACACCATGGTTCCCGACCGGGTGCCAACCACCGAGGCGATGTACGCCGACCCGGTGCGCCGGTACATGTTGCCGGTGTGGTCGGACCGGGAGCAGGTGTGGCCGTCGCACCCGCGTTCGACCCGTGACTCGTTGCACGAGGCGGAGATGTGGGCGGTGGAGGGTCTGACCCACCGGTACCCGACCAAGGTGCTGGCCGAGTTGCTGTCGACCTGCCCGCAGTACTGCGGTCACTGCACCCGGATGGACCTGGTGGGTAACTCCACCCCGCAGGTGGACAAGCACCGGTTCGCGTTGCGGCCCACCGACCGGCTGGAGGCCATGCTGCAGTACCTGCGGGCCACGCCGGGGGTGCGTGACGTGGTGGTCTCCGGTGGTGATGTGGCCAACATGCCCTGGCCGCGGTTGGAGGCCTTCGTCGGGGAGTTGCTGCGGATCGACAGTATCCGCGACATCCGGTTGGCCAGTAAGGCGCTGATGGGGTTGCCGCAGCACTGGTTGTCTGACCCGGTACGTGCGGGGATGGAACGGTTGTCCACGGTGGCCCGGGCACGGGGGGTCGGGTTGGCGATCCACACCCATGTCAACGCCGCGCAGCAGGTGACGCCGATGGTGGCCCGGGCCGCGCGGGCGATGCTCGATGCCGGGGTGCGCGACGTGCGTAACCAGGGTGTGTTGCTGCGCGGGGTGAACACGACCAGCCAGGCGCTGCTGGACCTGTGTTTCACACTGCTCGACGACGCGGGGATCATGCCCTACTACTTCTACATGTGCGACATGATTCCCAATGCCGAGCACTGGCGGGTGGCGGTCTGGGAGGCCCAGGAGTTGCAGCACGCGATGATGGGTTACCTTCCGGGGTTCGCCACCCCGCGGATCGTCTGTGACGTGCCGTACGTGGGTAAGCGGTGGGTGCACCAGGTCGGCGAGTACGACCGGGAGCGGGGTATCTCCTACTGGACCAAGAACTACCGCACCGGGATCGAGGCGGATGACCCCGACGCGTTGGTCCGCACCTACGAGTACTACGACCCGATCCACACGTTGCCCGAAGCAGGCCGGCAGTGGTGGCATCGCCATGCCGGCGCGGGCCGGGAGGCGACGTTGGCGGCCGGTGACGCGCTGGCCGCGGCGAGCCGGGGTACCGCCGAGCGGGTTCTGTGACGCCTGCGCCCGGTGGGGTCAGGCGGTGTCGGCAAGGTCAGGTGGTGTGGCACGGTCGGCGTGGTCGGGCGGTTGGTCGATGGTGGCCTGGTAGGACATGAACCGGGGTAGTCGCGACGCGAGTAGCCCCACGGCGATGACGCAGGCCAGCCCGCCGGACCAGATCGCGACCGGTACGCCCACCAGGGCCGCGGCCCCGCCGGCGCGGGCCTGGCCGAGTACCGGGCCGGTGGTGTAGCTGAGCAGTTCGATGCCGGCAAGTCGGCCGCGTAGCTCGTCGGGCACGGTCTGGTTCCACAGGGTGCCGCGGAACAGTCCGCTGAGCATGTCGGCCGCGCCGGCGGCGGCCAGGCAGGCAAGGGCCAGCCAGATGTCGCCGACCAGGCCCAGCGCGGTGATGGACAGGCCCCATCCGGCCGCGGCGTAGGCGACGGCCCGGCCGTGGTGGGTGATGCGGCTGGTCCAGC
>DATCXL010000301.1:0-4753 GCA_036565825.1 Mycobacteriales bacterium | reverse complement strand
AGTTCACCGATCTGGTCGGCCTGGACCACACCGGCACCCCGTTCCGCCCGCCGGACTGAACCGGACACCCGCGCGACACCACCTGACGTACCACCGGATGCACGGTTGCGGTGCGGGTGGCAGGTGTCGGACGCGATTCCGAAGCGGAGGTAGAGCGTAAGGGTTGGCAGGGCAGAAGCGGCGTAGGTCACATTTCGGGGCGCCGCCGCCTGCTCCCCATCCGGGTAGGTTGGGAACTGCGCCGGCCGACCGGTGGGATGGCGCCGGCGGGACGGAGGGTCAGGGCGTGAGCGGATCCACCGACTGGACCGAACCCGGTGTCTTCGAGGTCGCTCCCGGAGTGCACCGTATCCCGCTTCCGCTGCCCAATGACGGCCTGCGCGCGGTCAACGTCTACGCCATCGAGGACGGGCCCGATCTGGTGCTCGTCGACGGTGGTTGGTCGTTGGAGCACTCCCAGCGGCAACTGGAGACTGCGCTCAAAAGCCTTGGCCGCGCCCTGCCGGAGATCACCCGGTTCCTGGTGACGCACGTCCACCGCGACCACTACACCCAGGCGGTCAGCATCCGCCGCCAGACCGGTGCCCGGGTGGCGCTGGGAAGCGGTGAGGAACCGTCGCTGCGGGCCCATCTGGCACCGGATGCCACCCCGATGGGCGCCCAACTCGGCCAACTGCGGGTGGCCGGTGCCGAACCGTTGATCGCGACGCTGCTGGCCCGGATGGAGGGCCGGCAGGTCGACGTCACCGACTTCGAGTTGCCCGACGAGTGGCTCGACGGGGACACCCCGGTGCGGTTGGACGGTCGCGAACTGGCGGTCGTGCCCACCCCGGGGCACACCCGGGGGCACGTGGTCTTCGCCGACCGGGTCGGTGGCCTGCTCTTCGCCGGCGACCACGTGTTGCCGCACATCACCCCGTCCATCGGGTTCGAGGTCGTTCCAGCAGAACTGCCGTTGCGGGACTTCCTGGAGTCGCTTCGGCTGGTGCGTTCCCTGCCCGACCTGAAACTGTTGCCGGCGCACGGCCCGGTCGGCGAGAGCGTGCACGCCCGGATCGACCAGTTGCTCGATCACCACGGCGCGCGACTGGACGACTGCGAGGCTGTGGTGGCCGCGGGTGCGGAGACCGGCTACCAGGCGGCCATGGCGATGCCGTGGACCCGGCGGAAGCGGCACTTCGACGATCTGGACCCGTTCAACCAGATGCTCGCCACCATCGAGACCTCTGCCCATCTCGACCTACTCGCGGCGCAGGGTCGGCTGACCCGCCTCACCGTCGACGGCGTGCACCGCTACGCGCGGTTCGGCTGATCCAACGCCCCGGACTGACCGGGCACCACCCGGACGGCTCGGTTCGGGTGTTCACCACCGAGCAGGCGATACCCCGGCGCGCCAGTCCCTACGACGCCGTCTCGAACCCCTAGCATCACCGTGTGTTCCACATGAGCGTACGGAGAGTGCTCAGCGGGAACGAGCACCGAACAGTGATGGCACTGGTGGCCGTCGGCTGCGTGACTGTCTGCCTGATGGCGCCCCGGTCGATGGCATTCGCGGCTGTGCCGGCGCCGCTGCAGGTGTCGGTTGGGTTGCCGGTGACTGTGATCGCGGACGGCGCCGCCCTGCGGGTGCCGGCGGACGTCGTCTGCTCCTCACCGCAGGCCATGCTCACCCTGAACCTGGTCCAGCGGAGCGGAGAACGCATCGCGCACGGGACGTTTCTGGACCGGGCTGAGTGCATCGGCATGGCCGCCCGGATGGTGGTCAGCATGCCGGCCCAGGACGCTCCGTTCCATCCGGGACCTGCGTTCCTCCAGGCCACCATCACCGACTGTTCGAACTTTCCGTGCGCGATCGAAAACGACGAGGTTGTGGTCAGCGTCGTTGCCGGCGACATCGGGTCAGCTCCGCCCGCGGAGGGCGGGTTGGTCGCCTCGACCGGTACGCGACCGCCCACGGCCGCGTCGGCCAGGGCGGAATCCACGGCGCAGGTCGCGCTGGCGACACCGATCACGCTGCTGGCGGAGGGTACGGCGACCCGGGTTCCGGTGGACTTCACCTGTGGGATGCCGCGCACCGGGTTCGTGGCCGTGGCCGTCACCCAGCGGATCGGCGCACAGATCGCGCACGGTGCTGTCGAGGACTCCCGGGTGTGCGCGGACAAACCAGACCGCATTGTGATCACGATCCCGGCCGTCGATACCCGGTTCGGTGGCGGACCCGCCTTTGTCCAGGCGCGGCTGACCAGTTGCATCCTGAACCCCGAGATCCCCTGTTACAGCGCCAGGGACGAGGCGGCTGTCACCCTTCCCGAGCCGACCGGATGACATCGTTGCGGTCGCTGCGCCGGGCTCGGTCGGGTGGATGGTGTGGACCTACCAGGATTCCCTGACGATCAGCCGTTCACTTGTCACGATCTGTGTTGCATTGGTCACTTAGTTTCGCTTGTCGCATGCGGGGGTCCGGGTTGCATAAGGGCGGATGTTTCAATGGTTGAGTGAACAGTTCTGATCACGACCGAGACGTCCCTGTCAGCAAGATGGCGCGGATTGCCGCGATGCCGTGTGGGCGTAGGAGCAAGTGGCTGGTCCTGGGCGTGTGGGCCGTCATGCTCGCCATCGCAGTGCCGTTGGCCGGCATGTTGACCGGTGTGCAGAACAACGACGCGTCGACCTGGCTACCCGGTAACGCCGAGTCGACGGCCGTGATCCAGCTGCAGAAGAACTTCCAGCCGGACGACATCATCCCGGCGCTGGTGGTGTACGAGCGCACGTCCGGCATCACCCCGGCCGACCAGAGCAAGGTGCAGGGGGACGTCGCCCGGTTCGCCGGAGTTGACCTGGTCGCGGGGGAGGTCACCGGACCGATCCCGGCCACTGACCACAAGGCGCTACAGGTGATCGTCCCGATCAGGCTCGGCGTCAACGGGTGGAACGAGATCGCCGATGTGGTGGACCAACTCGACGCGGTGGCCAGCGGTGACAGCGCCGGGCTGACCGTGCACATCACCGGCCCGGCCGGTTACGCGGCCGCCTCGGCCGAGGCCTTCGCGGGAATCGACGGCACCCTGCTCTACGCGGCGCTGATCGTGGTCATCGTCATGCTGCTGCTCACCTACCGCAGCCCGGTGCTGTGGCTGCTGCCGGTGCTGTCGGCCGGTGGTGCGCTGTTCGGCGCGCAGGCGGTGATCTACCTGCTCGCCCGGTACGCGGACCTGACCGTGAACGCACAGAGCGCCAGCATCCTCACCGTCCTGGTGTTCGGCGCGGGCACCGACTACGCGTTGCTGCTGGTCGCCCGTTACCGGGAGGAACTGCGCCGGCACACCGACCGGCACGAGGCGATGGCGTACGCGCTGCACCGGGCCGGGCCGGCCATCCTGGCCAGTGCGTCCACCGTGGCGATCGGCATGCTGTGCCTGGTCGGGGCCGAACTGAACTCCACCCGCGGTCTGGGCCCGGTCGCGGCGATCGGGGTGGTTGTCGCCCTGCTGGCCATGCTCACCCTGCTGCCCGCGCTGCTGGTCATCGCCGGGCGGTGGGTGTTCTGGCCGGTGCGGCCCAGTTTCGGGTCGACCGAACCGACCGAGCGTGGCATGTGGGCCCGGGTGGGTGGACGGATCGTCCGTCGGCCCCGGTTGGTGTGGGTAGGCACCGTGCTCGTGCTCGGTGCGATGGCCCTGGGCCTGACCAACCTGAGTGCGAACGGTCTGAGCAGTAAGGACTCGCTGCTCGGCAGCCCTGACGCGGTGGCCGGCGAACAGGTACTGGCCAGGCACTTCCCGGCCGGGCAGGGCCAGCCGATCGTGATCGTCAGCAAGGCCGGTGCGGCTGGTGCGGTGCACGACGCCGTCGCGGCCACCGACGGCATCGTCGAGACCTCCCAACCGGTGGTTCGGGGCGAGTTGGCCCAGATACTGGGCACCTCCGCCGATGCGCCGGACAGCCGGGCGGCCCAGGACACCGTGGACCGGGTCAGGGACGTCGTGCACCGAATAGACGGCGCCGAAGCCAAGGTCGGCGGGCCGACCGCGGTCATCCTGGACACCAACCGGGCCGCCCAGCACGACAACAGACTGATCATCCCGTTGGTGCTGGTCGTGGTGCTGGTGATCCTCGGGTTGTTGTTGCGGGCGATCGTGGCGCCGGTGGTGCTGGTGGCAACCGTGGTGCTGTCCTTCGCCGCCGCGATGGGCGTCAGCGTCCTGCTGTTCCGGCACGTGTTCGGTTTCGCCGGCGAGGACACCGCCTTCCCGCTGTTCGTGTTCGTGTTCCTGGTCGCGCTGGGGATCGACTACAACATCTTCCTGATGACCCGGGTGCGTGAGGAGGCACTGCGACACGGCACCCGACGCGGCGCGCTGGCCGGGTTGGCTGCCACCGGTGGCGTGATCACCTCGGCCGGGTGCGTGCTGGCTGGCACGTTCGCCGTGCTGGCGACGCTGCCGGTGGTCGCGTTCGCCGAGATCGGTTTCGCCGTGGCGCTCGGTGTGCTGCTGGACACCATGGTGGTGCGGTCGGTGCTGGTGACCGCACTCAACCTGGACCTCGGCCGGTGGATGTGGTGGCCGCACCGGATGGCCTCCGGTTCGGACGAACCCACCGCCGACCAGCGGTCCGCCGAACCGGCGGGCGTCGCAGGCTGAGCGTTCCCTGCCCGGTGTGAGTTCGTTGAGAACCCACCGGGCAGGGCTTCGGCCCGCCGGACAGGCCGCGCTGTCAGGGGTTGAAGCGGTCGGGCGCCCCGGCCGCCGAC
>DATCXL010000289.1:0-5455 GCA_036565825.1 Mycobacteriales bacterium | reverse complement strand
GGTTGTTGCGGGTCGGGGTCGAGCACCAGGTCGGGTGGGGCCTCGGCGTCGGCGCTGGTCCGGGTGCGGCGACGCAGGGCCCGCAGCCGGGCGGTGATCTCCTTGACCTGGAACGGCTTGGTCACGTAGTCGTCGGCACCGGCCTCCAGACCGGCGACGATGTCGTGGGTGTCGGCCCTGGCGCTGACCACGATGATCGGGATATCGCTGCCGCGGCGAACCTCGCGGATGCAGGTGTAGCCGTCCATCTCGCCGAGCATCAGGTCCACGATCATCATGTCGGGCGGGTTCGTCCGGATCCGTTCGAGGGCGATCTCGGCCCCGGGGGCCTCGTCGATGTCGTAGCCCTCGTCTTCCAGTGCCAGTCGCAGGACCGCCCGGATCCGGTCGTCATCCTCTACCACGAGCAACCGGGTTCCCATCAGCCCATGTTGCCAGAGCCGCGGATCGGCCGACCGGACAGGCCACGACCCGACCGGTTGGCAGCGAACTTGTCATGAAACAGCAAAGAAACCATTCGATCGCCCTCAACACAGTGCAGGCAGTCTGGGAGCCGACAGAGTGTGCCTTCTGGAGACGATTGCCATGACGCTGCCAGCCTCGCCGAGTTCCGGGTCCTCCCCGGATTCTGGGCCGTCGGGCTCCGGGCCGTCGAGTCCCCCGCCGCGACCCGCGTCCGCGCCTGGCCCGGCCGTCGACGGCCCCGACCAGGTGCGTGACCGGGCGGTGGTGCGACTCACCGACGCGACGTTCCGTGACGGGGTGGCCGAACTACGTTGGCGGCTACGGGACCAGATCCTGTCCGGGGTCCGGGTGTTGGTGGTTGATGTGTCGGCGGTGCGCCAGTTGTCCTCCACCGCGGTGGCCGCGCTGCTGGGGGCCCACCGGTCCTGCCGGGCCAGGGGCGGTGGGGTGATCATCCGCAACCCGAACCGACGCACCCTGGATCTGTTGCGTCGGACCGGCCTGTGGCGGGTACTGCGACCGGAGTTCACTGAGGTGACCGAGTTGACGGAACTGACTGAGTTCACCGAGTTCATTGACTTCACCGGATCTACCGGAGCCGAGCGCGAACAGCGTGCCGGCCGACGCACGGAGAGCCACTGAGATGGCGATCGCGCCGCCGGTCGACCGCCCGCGGGGCGGGGTCGAGAACCGCCCGTGGGTGGCCGGTCTGGGGTGGCGGGTGTGTGTCGGACATAGGGCGACCGGCTGTGTGAGCGTGCTGCGCGGAGCTGACCGGTTGCGCGTGGTGGTCGCCGAACCGCTGTCCGACACCTGCCCGCGGGGTGTGCGTGAACGGTTGGAGTCGTTGGCCGGCGAACTGTTGGGCGCCGGCGCCGGGCTGTCCGAGTCGGCCGACCGGTTGGTTCGACGTGCCGACGAGGGCCGTAGGACCGCCCCACAGGCCGGACTGGTCCTGTTGGACCTGCTGCCGGGCGGATACGTGCATGTGGTCTGTCGGTACGCACCGTCGGCCGTGCACACCTCCGCCGACGGGCTGACCCTGTTGCCGGCGCTGCCCGGCACCGGCGAGGCAACCGCCCGGTTGGCGCCTGGTGACCACCTGCTGGCCTACTCGGGCACCT
Source organism: Mycobacteriales bacterium (assembly GCA_036565825.1). Classification (GTDB taxonomy): domain Bacteria; phylum Actinomycetota; class Actinomycetes; order Mycobacteriales; family DASULA01; genus DASULA01. Next base: position 3,866 of record DATCXL010000289.1, on the reverse strand, counting down.
TCCTGGAGGCGGTGCCGCCGGGCATCCTGGCCAGCCTGCCCGAACGCCACCCCGGTACCGACTCGTGCACCCTGTGGCAGGCACTCGCCTCGGCCGCCGACCGGCGCGACGGTACCGGCCATACCGCCGCACCACCCGACCTCGCCGTGATCACCCGCACTCCCTGATTCCCCTTCTCCGCGCCGACTGGGGGGTGGTCAGGTGGTGGGGGTGAGGTGGCCGGCGCGGGCGGCGCGTAGGAAGGTGGTCCAGTCGGCTGGGGTGAAGACCAGTGTCGGGCCGGTCGAGTTCTTCGAGTCGCGCACCGCCACCGCGTCGGCGGAGAATGCGACCTCGACGCAGTTGGCGCCGTTGCCGCTGTAGCTGCTCTTGCGCCAGGCGGCGTTGATCAGATCGGGCTGTGGGGTCATCCCGGCCTCCTCGGCTCAGGTGAGTTCCCGGACCGCCGCCTCGATGAACTCCGCCGAGCGGTCCGGTGCCATCGCATCCGCCCGCAGATGGTCAAACACCAGGGTAAACCAGTCGATATCAGGTGCGTTCTCCACATACAGGTTTCCGGCCGGGCCGTCGATGTAGACCACGTCCGGGTCACCCCGGCGCGGGAACTCCAGGACCGAGAACGGTCCGTTCAGCCCGGTGTGCGCGCCTCCGTGGAACGGCATGACCTGGAGCGTCACGTTCGGCAGTTCGGTTGCCTTGACAAGGTGTCGCAGTTGGTCGCACATCACGTCCGGCCCACCGACCGGGCGGCGCAGCACCGCCTCGTCCACGATCGCCCACAGGCTGAACCGGGGCCTGCGGTCGAGCAGGGCCTGCCGCTGCATCCGCAGGTCAACCAGGCGGTCGATGTTCGCCGGGCTGTCGGTGGGTCGGACCGCGGTCAGTAGCGCCCGGGCGTACTCCGGAGTCTGGAGCAGACCGTTGATCAGGTTGGCGTCATACACCCGCAGCGAGGCGGCCTCGGCCTCCAGCCCGACGTACTCCTCGAAGTCCGGCCGGATCACGTCGCCGTAGGCGGCCCACCAGCCCTTCTGCCGGGAATTGCGGGCGATATCGACCAGAGTCTCGCGCAGCTTGTCCGATGTGTCATAAAGATCCAAGAGTGCCCGCACGTAATTTACCTTGACAGCACCGCGTTCTGTTTCGTACCGCTGCACGGTGGCCGGGCTGATATCGGTCGCATGACCCACCTCGCCGATGGTCAGCCCCCTTTCCTCGCGCAGTTGGCGAAGTTCCCGAGCCAACCGGCGACGGCGTACCGTCGGACTCCCGCCACGAGCCGATGTCACCGTAATACCTCCATTTTGTCCGAGCGCCGAACTGTCGCTGTCCACTGTGTTACCACGCCGGACTTTCCGTCCGCATCAAAAGTCACCCGATCCGGTGAACTAGCGTGCGTGCGACTTGTCAATGCGATTTTCGCAATTAGTCTCGGCGTGAACGCTGGTCGCTCTCAGGCGAACATCGACTCCCCGGTGCCGGACGCGCTGACGCCGGTTCCGGGTGAACCGGTGCGAACGCCGAGCAGGGACCGGGCCGGCCCGCGGAGGGGAGTCGGTCCAGCCGGCGTCCGCGCCGGGGTGCGACAGGTCTTCAGACGAGAGGACATGACGTGACGACCGAGATCATGGCCATCACCGTGACCGGGCCGGACCGGCCCGCCAAGCCCACCTCAGGGCGCACCCCACCGCACACCGAAGAACCTGCTGCCGTGCGGGCCGCCCAGCCGCAGGTGTGCGTCTGCGACGTGGACCCGGAAGTGTTTCGGATCTATGCGTTCGCGGTGTTGGCGTTTCATGAGGAGCGACGGATGGCCGACGGTCCGTCCTGGTGCTCCTGCGGCGAGCGCTGGGCCAGTTGCGCGTACGCCCGACTGGCCGCCGACCTGCTGTTCGCCGCCGATCCGGGGCCGGGCGCGACCGGAGTGGGGCGGTGAGCGCGCTGGGCGCGGCCATGTTCGGCGCGCTGGCCGGTGGGCTGCTCGCGGTGATGTTGACCGTGCTGGCCTGCGGTCTGGTCGGGCGTCGGCGGGTCTGCGACTATTGCCGAGACCGGCGTGGCTGGCTGATTGTGGAACGCTCCCGGCAGGACCACATCGCCGCCCCGTCACCGTCCCGGCCCAGATCGGCCCCGGCCGGTGACCGACCAAACCGACCCGAGCCAGCGTTGATGTCGAGGACGTGATCGGGGTTGCCATCGATTGTGTCGGCCGTTCGGGTTCGTTCCAGGGTGGAATGTCAAGACCATTGCTGGTGCGCCACCTGGTGACCTTGGTGCGGGCCGACCTAGACTGGGCCGACGGTAAGAACGTCAGCCCCACCGGGTTTCGCCAACTGGAGACCAGCCGTGCCCGACAGGTCAGCAGACCGGGGACCGATGCCGTTGGTCGCCTCGCAGTTCGCGGCGCTGGAACCATCATGGGCCGGGATCAGGTCGAGCTTCCAGTTGCGCTGCCTGCTCATTCTCGGGGCACTGTTCAATCGACGCCTCTATGTGCACGACACCCAGTTGGCCGACAATCCGCACCTGCTGGCGGAGTTTCGCCGACACCGTGACCAGGCGTCGAATCTGTACACCCTGCTCGCGCGGTTGATTGACGCGGGCGTCGTCATGGTCGGGCTGCGTGATGGGACCTACGACCCGGTTTCCGACAGACTCCTCACCTGCGACAGCCTGGCCGACCTGGTACGCGGTTGGGAACAGCGAGACGCCAGTTCGTCCTGGGTCATCGATCCCGCCCTGCGCGGTCGCGACGAGCTTGTCGGGGCGCTGGACGACCTGTTGGCCGGGCCGAATCCCCCGCTTCGTTACCGGTACCAGAGCATCAAACAGGACTTCATGTCCCAGGCCCGTTACTCGTTCGGCGCCTCCGGCGGAGAACTTCGGCGCCTGGTGGTCGGTCGGGGAGCCGACCTGAGCCGCAGATACGAGGCGATCCTGCAACGGGACTGGTTCTCCCACTCCTCGATCTTCGCTCTGCTGAGGGACGCTGGCCTGCCCCTGGATGACCCGTTGGTGCAGATCCACGGGATGTTCGACGAAGCGTCATATGCCCACTGGCACCGGTCCCGGCTGCTCGGCTGCGACTGGTCCACCGACCTGGACGGTGACCCGGAACGGCTGCTCGGTGGTGCCCCCACGTGGGCGGCCCCCGAACCGGAGGGGTTGCTCACCCCCGATGCCCTGGCCGAGCGGGCGCTGCGGGTGGTGGACGGTCCGGGTGCCGACCTGATCGGAACACTGACCGCCGAGGAGATCCTGGAACTCCGCGAGTTTGGCGGTGAACTGTTTCAGTTGCAGGAACTGTTCACCGCCCGTTCGTCGGCCGACCCGGTCGGGGCGCTGGAGGCCGCGCTGGTCGAGGCGTCGGCGGTGTACTGGTCGCGGATCTGCGCCCACCTTCGCCGGACCCGTCCGACGTTGAGTCAGCAGCGCACCAGGATCGCCATCTTCCTACGTAGACACCTGCCCAACCTCGCTCTACTGGCCGAACGCTTCGCCACCGTAGGACTCAGCTCCCTGGTCACCGTCGCCCTGGACACCCTGCCGGGTACCCGTTCCCTCGACCAGGACACCCGGCGCACCATGGCCAGCAAGGTCAGCCTCGACTTCGTCTTCTTCACCGACAAGGGCGGTGACAGCGACAGCCTGCGAGCGTTGCGCGAGGCGATGCCGGCCCGTACCTGGGTGACCCCCGACATTCGTCCGGGCAACTCCTCGAACGTTGCGGTAGCCGGACCGGCGCGACAGGACGGACCGTAGTTCGAGGTGGCGGGCGAGGGGACTGGGGATGTCATGACCGACGGACCGGCTGGCGACGGGGTCGCTGAGTTATCCGACATCGAGATTCCTGAGTATCTGTATCT
>DATCXL010000284.1:0-5550 GCA_036565825.1 Mycobacteriales bacterium | reverse complement strand
CTGGTCGGGGCCGAGCCCCGGCTCTGGACGAGTCGACCATCTGAATCACCAGACCTGCCCGGTGCCACACGAGGCCACAGGTTCCTGGTCTCGCCAGTGCGCCGGCAGGTGGATCATCCAGCCAGGATGACCCATCCGGTGCTGGTCCGCTCCATGGCCAGGGGTGACCGGCGCCGACCACACCACCCGCAGTACCCGCAGTACCGGAAGTACGTGTAGGTAGGGCAGTACCAGCAAGTAGTACCAACAGTGCCAGCGGTACCAGTGGTTATGTCACAGGTCATACAGAGCCATACTGAGTTCTACTGAGTTGTTCTGGGTAACACAGCACCATCGGGGTTTTCCGTGCGCACGGATGGGTGCCCCCCACGTGGTGAGGTCGCCCGGACCACCCGCCGGTCCGGGCAGCCTCACCCACACATCGACTCCATCCACACATCAGCCGCCCCATGTTCAGGGCGTGACGTGCCGCAGACAGAAGTCCAGCAGGATTCCGGTCTGCCGGATCTGTTCGCTGACCACCAGGCTGCCGTGACCGGCGTCGAACCGGTAAACCTCGTGTGGGGCATTACGCGCGGCCAGCCGTTCCAGGTAGTTGTCGATCTGCCTGATGGGGCAACGGGGGTCGTTCTCCCCGGCCAGCACGATCATCGGAGCGGACACCGCCTCGACGTAGGTCATCGGCGAGCAGCGTTCGTAGAGTTCTGGCACCTCGGCTGGTGAGCCGCCGAACAGGGCGCGGTCGAACGCCTTGAGCGGTTCCATCTCGTCCTCGTAGGCGGCCACGTAGTCGGCCACCGGGACGATGGCCAGACCGGCCGCCCACCGCTCCGGTTGGGTACCCAGGCCGAGCAGGGTGAGATAGCCCCCCCACGAGCCGCCGGCGATGGCGCAACGGGCCGGGTCGGCCAGGCCGGTCGACGTCGCCCAGTCACAGACCGCGGCGACATCTTCCAACTCGGTGAGTCCAGGGCGACCCTCCAGGGCGTCCCGCCAGGCAGAGCCGTAGCCGGTCGAACCCCGGTAGTTCACATGCACCACGCAGTACCCGGCGTCCACGAACGCCGCCCGGTTCGGCCGGAAGGCGTCGGTGTCCGCACTGGACGGTCCACCATGGATCAGGAACACGGTGGCGTACGGCCCGGCCTTGCCGGGCGGGCGGGACACCAGCGTGTGCACCGAGCCACCAGGACCGTCCACCCAGGCATCCTCGACCGGCACCGAGGCCGGCGCCGGTTGTCCGGGTGCGGACAGCACGACCGCACCGCCGACCGCGTGCACCGCCGGTGGTTCGGCCGCTGAGGACCAGGAGAACTCGACCGCGCCGTCGGGTCGTGCGGTCGCCTCCGAGACGACCCCGACCGGAGTGTCCAGTCGGGTCAGTTCGCCGCTGGCCAACTCGTACCGGTACAGCTCGCCGCGAGCCGCGTGCTGGTGCACCACCAGCAGCGCGGAGGCGTCCGGGTACCAGTCGGCCACCGTCTCACCGGGCAGGTCCAGGCTGATCTCGCGTTCGGTGCCGGCGACCGGATCCCAGATCATCGGTTCGAGCCGGCCGTGCCGTTCGTGCACCACCAGTAGCCTCGGGTCGCCCTCGGGCGGGGCGAATCCGGTGACGAACAGGCCCCGGCCCGGGCCGTCCCACAGGTCGGCCACGGTGGAGCCGTCTTCGGGACGGATCACCCGCAGCGCCATGTGCCGGGCGTCGCCGTGTTCGGAGTGCAGCAGGCACAGCAGTGACTCGTCCCGGGACAGTGCCCCGACGTAGGCCTCCTGCGGCGAGGCGTACCGGACCTGCGGTTCGCCGCCGTCCAGGCACACGTGCACGCTCGACCCGTCGCTGGTCGACCGGCCGATGGCGGTGACCCGGTGACCGATCTCCAGACCGATCGAGTATGACGGTTCCAGGCTGGGCTGGGCGGGTTCGGCCGGGGAGCCACCGTCGAACGGTTCACGCATCCACACCCCCCACTCGTCGCCGTCGGTGTCGGCGAACCACCAGATCCACCGGCCGTCGCGGCTGAGTTGGCCGACCCGGGTGCCCTTGGGTCGGTCGGTCACCTGTCGGCGGACGTCGGTGTCGCGGTCCCAGGCGTAGAGCTCGTACACGCCGCTGGTGTTGGACTGGTACAGGCAGTGCTGCGGGGTGCTTCGAGCCCAGTCGGGCAGCGAGACCCGCGCGGCGCGAAACCGGCGGATCCATGCCGGTTCGCCGGAGGATGTGGGTGTGGTCACCCGACCATGGTGCAGGATCGGGCGGTGGATCGGTGTGCTCCGCCCTGATCACTGCCCTACCGGGAAGCACCCACATCGATTCAGGCACCTGGGCGATTACCCTGGCGCCCATGCCCGACGGACAGCATTCGCCGTGGCGCCCCGTCGGCCCGGTGCAGGTACTCGACGGCAGCCTGACGTCGATTCTCCGGCGCACAAGGGCGCGCCCGGGTGGCCGGGCCGGACCGCGTGCAGTGTCCGGGCGGTGGCCGGTCACCGGGCACCCCCGGGCGGGGTCACGATCACCCGCGGGGCGAGCGGTAGCACGCCGCACCGGTCAGCGGCGGCGCTCTCGACGCGCTCCACCATGTTGGCCACAGTGCCGACGGTGCGCGCGACGCGCTCCACCAGATCCACCACCAGGGGCACCAGCAGGGCTGCCGTGGTGGAGGGGATGGCCCAGTCTGCTGCACCGGTGGACATCCACGTGCGGGTGGCACCCGATGGTGCTGGCGGCATGGTGCTCGACCTCGGTCGTGAGGACGGGGCGACCGTCCACGTGACCCCGGACGGGTGGACGGTGCCGGCCGTACCTCCGGGCCGATCGTGGTCACTGCTACGGGGCGGGCGATGGACGGCAGCGAGATCTACCGGACCGTGGCCCGACTGGCCCGCCGGGCCGGGATCACCGCGCGGATCACCCCGCACTCGCTGCGGCACACCTGCGCCACTCTGGCCCTGGACGCCGGGGCGTCCCTGCGGGACTGGCGGGGCGTGGTGGACCAGACTCCAGGTGAAGGCGCTCGGCGAGCGGCTCCGCTACCTCGCCACGGTGCAGAAGGTGGGACCGGCGGACACCGGGGTGTTGGCGGTGACCGTCTACGCGGAGTTGGTGCGTCTGGCCGAGCCAGGGCAGGCTACGGGAGGTGCGGAGGCCGAGGCCGTACTGGACCTGACGCACTCGGATTCGGTGACTCTCACCTTTGCCGAGAGTTCGGCCGATCGGGCCGCCGAGATCGAGGAGTTGCTCCGCCGGACGCTCCGCCAGGCCGTGGAGCGCTTCCTCGACCGAATCGGCTGACCAACGAACAGCGCCGAAGAATCGTGGACAGGCTGCGGAACCCGTGTCAGCGCCACGACGCCCGTAGGGTGCGTTGGTGTGGCAGACGATCCTGGTAACCGTAGTCGTGCCTACGCCGCCGCCGGTGCGTTGTTCCTCGACGAGGCAGGGCGGATCATGCTGGTGGAGCCGACGTACAAGGAAGACTGGGAGATTCCCGGTGGGAATGTCGAGTCCGGCGAGACCCCAGTGCAGGCGTGTGCGCGTGAGGTGCGCGAGGAACTCGGCCTTGACGTTGTCGTCGGGCGGCTGCTGGTGGCTGACTGGGCTCCGCATCCGGAGCGGGGTGACAAAGTGCTGTTCGTCTTCGACGGTGGGATGCTGACCGCCGCGCAACTGGCCGACATCACGTTGCAGGCTGACGAACTGGCCTCGTACGCGTTCTTCGACCCGACCGAGGCGGCTGAAGTGCTGGTTCCACGCCTGGGGTGTCGTGTGGCCGCCGCGTTGGAGGCCCGCTGTACCGGTGTCACCGCCTACCTCGAACACGGCCTCCCGCACCCCGGCTGACCCGGACTCCGCGGCCTCGACCGATCCGGCCAGACGCGGATGTGGCAGGAATAGCGGCTGGCGTCAGACAGTCACCGCGCACCACCACACAGGTGCTGGACGAACCATGCGGTCATCGCCTCGTCGACCGCTGTGGCTGCGGGGATCTGCGGGGCCGGGACCAGGCCTGGCCGCTCGGCCAGTGGGTGAGACAGGCCGACCATCGTGGACAGCTGGACGTGGTCGGGTTCGACGTACCGTTCGCGCAGCGCGCCGACCAGTTCGGCGGCGTCGATGCGCAGGGCCGGGAAGTCCAGGTCGCCACTTACCAGCAGCAGCGGAGGTTGTGGCGTGCGGGCTGCGATGTCGGCGGCGCGGGCCACAAAGTCCAGGTCGTCGGCCGCCCTGTGTGACTCATCGCTCCACGGGTACGGCCTGCCGGTGACCTTCTCCACGAGCCCGACGACCGAGCGCGTCCGGATCGCTGGATTGACCAGTGCGGCAGCCGCGACCGGGATCCGCGATTGGGCCAGGATCCGTAGTGCGACGGCTCCGCCCAGCGAGCCGCCGACCACGCCGATCGGCCCGCTGTCCAACGACAGTCGCTCGCGCAGCTCCGCCAGCGCGGCCGGGAACTCCCTGACGGCCTGACGGGTCACCGGCTCCAGGTACGCCATTACCGTGTCGCGACGGGACAGTTCGACAACTGCGCCCATGCCGCCGTCGAGCATTCGCGCTCCGCACAGAGGCATGCCCAGGTGTACCCGCCAGGCCGGCACCTTGGCCATGGGCAGTGCCGCGGCGAACGCGGCATCCGTGCATGGCGCGTCCATCATGTGCCAGGTCACCACCAGTGGTGTCGCGCCCTCGACGGGGACGGTCGGCGGCAGCGCCGTGAACGGCACGCCAGCGGCCGTGCCTGTGATCGGCTCGGGCCTGTCTTCCACCCGCTACCCCCTCAACTCGGCCCCCGCCGCTGGGCTGTGGCTCACCAGCGTAGGTGGGCGGTGTGCCGATGGAACTCGGTTCCGCTGCGGGCGAATCCATAGCAGTGGACTGCGACTGCGAAGCCGCGGTGAGATCGAGGGTCGTGAGCGTTGTCTGCCGCCGTGGGTGGAGGGCTGCGATCTCGGGGCCCGCCATCCGGTCTGGGCCAGACCGCCGACCTGGGTGCCCTGCCCGAGGAGGTCCACCGGAATCTGAACTGTGAGAGGCCCTGCCCCCTCGGCCTGTCGGAACCACCGCAGCAGCTGATCGCTTCCGGAGTGAGGCACCTGCCGGGGGGCGAAAGATGACCGTCCGTCGTGCCGTTGGCGTCACGGTTGGCGTCAGACGGTCACCGCACCCGCCCACACAGAGCGACTGGGGTACGGGGGTCCGGGGGCTGAGCCCCGCCGGGTGGGGTCTGGGGCTTCGCCCCCAGGAGGATTCAGGTGATATGCGGCGAGCGCACCCCGCGAGCAGGTGAGGCCAGAGCCGGTGGCCAGGGGCGGGGTCGAACCGCCGACCTTCCGCTTTTCAGGCGGACGCTCGTACCAACTGAGCTACCTGGCCAGGTAGAACGGCCGGCCGGTGTGACCGACTGCCTTGCGACCCCGACGGGACTTGAACCCGCGACCTCCGCCTTGACAGGGCGGCGCGCTAACCAACTGCGCCACGGGGCCAGGACTTGCTCGTGCGTACCCCCAACGGGATTCGAACCCGTGCTACCGCCTTGAAAGGGCGGC
>DATCXL010000266.1:0-6085 GCA_036565825.1 Mycobacteriales bacterium | reverse complement strand
CATACCAGAACAGGTGTCCGAACTCACCCGAAGCGGTCAGCCCCGGTAGGCCAGGGTGATCTCCGCCCGCTGGAACTCCTTGACGTTGGAGTAGCCGCACTTGGCCATCGCACGGCGCAGTCCGCCGAACAGGTTACGTGCCCCGGACGGGTCCGCGGTCGGCCCGAGCAGTACCTCGGCCAGCGGTACCCGGTCCTCCGGCGACACCAACCGCAACGCCGCCGAACGCGGAAGGCTGGGATGGGAGACCGTGGCGTCCCAGTACATCCCGCCACCAGGCGTCTCCATCGCCTCGACCAACGGCTCACCGAGCATGACCGCGTCGGCCCCACACGCGACGGCCCTGGCGATGTCGCCACCGGTGGACATGTCGCCGTACGCGACGATGTGCACGTACCGGCCACCGGTCTCGTCCAGATAGTCACGCCGGGCCGCGGCGGCGTCGGCGATGGCCGTTGCCATCGGCACGTCGATGCCGAGCATGCCCGGAGTGGTCGAACCGCTGTGTGCGCCGTATCCCACGATGATGCCGGCCGCCCCGGTACGCATCAGGTGCAGCGCGGTCTGGTAGTTCGAGCAGCCACCGACGATCACCGGAATGTCCAGGTCGGCGATGAACGTCTTGAGATTCAACGCCTCCCTACCCTGGGCGACGTGCTCGGCGGACACCACGGTCCCCTGGATGACCAGAATGTCAACGCCGGCGTCGATGATCGTCCTAGCGTGCGCCAACATGTTCTGCGGCGACAGGCGAACCGCGACCCGGGCGCCCGCCTTGTTCAGGTCGTTTATGTGCGCCACCACGAGGTCCGGTCGCACCGGTTCGGCGTACAGCCGCCGCATCAGGTCCCCGGAAGTGCCCTCGGCTCTGATCTGCTCGAACAGCGGCTCGGGATCGGCGTAGCGCGCCCACAGCCCCTCGCCGTTCAGCACGGCCAGTCCGCCCAGCCGGTCGATCTCCTGGGCCGTGACCGGCGAGACCACCGCGTCCGACGGTGCCACCACCAACGGCAGGTCGAACTGGTGCGCGTCGATCTGCCAGGCTATGGACACGTCCTTCGAACCGCGGGTGCGGCGTGTCGGCACCAGCGCGACGTCCTCCAGGTGGTAACCGCGGCGGGCTGTCTTGCCCAACCCGATCTCGACGATGTCGCGCACGCGCGCTCCCGCTTCCCTTCCGTGTTCAGGTCCGTGCCGGCGTTCAGTGCGAGTGGTAGTTGGGCGCCTCGACGGTCATCTGGATGTCGTGCGGGTGGCTCTCCTTGAGCCCGGCGGAGGTGATCCGGATCAGTTGCCCGCGCTCCTGCAACTCGGGGATCGTGCCGCAGCCGGTGTACCCCATCGCGGCGCGCAGGCCGCCGACCAACTGGTGGGCGACCGCGACCAGTGGGCCACGGTAGGGCACCTGCCCCTCGATGCCCTGCGGCACCAGCTTCTCCTCGGAGAGCACGTCGTCCTGGAAGTAGCGATCCTTGGAGTAGGAACGCCGGCCGTCGCGGGACTGCATGGCGGCCAACGATCCCATGCCCCGGTAGGACTTGTACTGCTTGCCGTTGATGAAGATCAGCTCGCCCGGGCTCTCCTCACAGCCGGCCAACAGGCTACCCAGCATGACCGTGTCGGCGCCGGCCGCGATCGCCTTGGCGATGTCGCCCGAGTACTGCAGGCCACCGTCGCCCATCACCGGTACCCCGGCCCGGCGGGCGACCTGGGCGGCCGCGTAGATCGCGGTGACCTGCGGGACGCCAACGCCGGCAACCACCCGGGTGGTACAGATCGAACCGGGACCGACGCCCACCTTGATCCCGTCGGCACCGGCGTCCAGCAGCGCCTGGGCCCCCTCGGCGGTGGCGATGTTGCCGCCCATCACGTCCACCGCCGCGGCCGCCTTGATCCGCCGGATCATCTCCAGCACGCCGCGGGAGTGTCCGTGCGCGGTGTCGACGACCAGAAAGTCCACGCCGGCGTCAACGAGCGTCATCGCCCGCTTGTAGGAGTCCTCACCCACCCCGATCGCCGCGCCGACCACCAGCCGGCCGTCGGCGTCCTTGGTGGCCAACGGGTACGCCTCGCTCTTGGCGAAGTCCTTGACCGTGATGAGTCCGCGCAGCCGGCCACCGCCGTCGACCAACGGGAGCTTCTCCACCTTGTGTCGGCGCAGCAGGGTCAGTGCCTGCTCGGCGGACACCCCCACCGGCGCGGTGACCAGCGGCATCGGCGTCATGATCTCGTGCACCAGCCGGGTGTGGTCGGCCTCGAAGCGCATGTCGCGGTTGGTGACGATCCCGACGAGCACCCCGTCGTGGTCCACCACCGGAGCCCCGGAGATGCGGAACCGGGCGCACAGTGCGTCCACGTCGCCCAGCGTGTCCTCGGGCGCACAGGTGATCGGGTTGGTCACCATGCCCGCCTCGGACCGCTTGACCATGTCCACCTGCTGCGCCTGGTCCTCGACCGGCAGGTTGCGGTGCAACACACCGACGCCGCCCTGACGAGCCATCGCGATCGCCATCCGCGCCTCGGTCACCGTGTCCATCGCGGAGGAGGCCATCGGGATGCGAACCGAGATCGACCGGGTCAGCCGAGAGGTCGTGTCGGCGTCGTTCGGCATCACGTCGGACGCCGCCGGCAGCAGCAACACGTCGTCGAAGGTCAGCCCGACCGTGGCGAACTTCTCGGGAAGACCGGCGGGGGATTCCATGGCACCTCTTCAGGCATCGCGGTGGTCGGCTGTCGAGGGGATCGGTGCGCTCAATCCTACCGGCGTGGGACACCACCGTGATCCGCCCGGGCGGTCGGGGTCGGATCGCCCCGATCCACCGACGAGTCCAACGACGAAATCCAACGATGCGACCGGCCGGGGTTGCCACTGGCCGGTGTCGAACGTCTACGGTGGTGCACGTGACCGACGACGGCCCCCTCGATCCGTTCCACGGGGATCCGAGTGACCCAGCGGCGGCGCTCGACCACGACCTGGACGACCCGACCGTTACTCCGCTCAGCTCGGCCGAGCGTGAGGACGTGCTGGCCGACCTGGAAGACCTCGAGGTCTTCGAGGTGCTACTCGTGCCGCGCGGCGTCCGCGGCATAGTGGTCGACTGCGACGATTGTGGTGAACCGCACTTTTTCGGCTGGGAGTTGATGCGGGGGAACCTGGTCCATCTGCTCGACGCCGGGCAGACCCGCGTGCACGAACCCGCCTACCGACCGGATCCGGCGCACTACGTGTCGTGGGAGTACGCCCGTGGGTTCGCCGACGGCGTGATGGCCGAGGCCCAGGAGAGCTGACCAGCCTCGGGCCCACGCCTGGCGTCGGGGGTCAGCGTGGTTCCTTGACGTGCCGGAGCTGGTTCCGTGGCGGGTTCGGGTGCTCGGCACCGGTGCCGCTGGACGCTGCGGGGTTCTGCTGCGAGCCACCGCTGTGGTTTCCGTTGTTCTGGTGTGCGACGGTCTGGTCATCATCATCGGCATGGTCGGACCCGCCCGCGGCGTCGTGTCCGGTATGTGCCTCGTTCGCATCGGACGATCCGTCCGCGGAACGATCGATTGACCGGTCGGTCCGCCTGCTTCGTGACGGGCTCGGTTCCGTCGGTTGTGCCGCCGCGGCCGAGCCGGGCCGGGCCTGCCCGCGGGTTGCATCAAGGCGGACCTGGAGGGTGTCCAACCTGGCGGCCATCTCGGCTCGGCCGTCCCGTGTGCGTACGTCTGGTAGCACCGCCCGGGCCCGTGTCAACTCACGTTCGGCGGTGTCCAACCGCTGGTGCGCAAGAGATTCCTCGGCGTGGTCCAGAGCGCGCCGGGCCTGCCCGGCAGCGCTCACCGAGGCGGCCCGGTCGTGGTCGACCAGGCTGACCAGCGGCCACAGCGGACCGCCCGGTTCGGCCCGCTGCACGCCGACCATCCCCGCGAACAGGACCACGCCCACCATCGCGGTGGCAACCGCGATCCGACGGCCCGGCCGAGCCGCACCGACCGACTCCGGACCGATCAACGAGCCACCCACCCGGTCCTCGCCGCGGTCGGTGTACGCGCACCACTCGGTCAGCAGCGCGGTCACCTCGTCGATCTGGCCCGGCACCGGCCGGCGTCGGGCCAACGACTCGACCAACGCATCGTCCCGGGCGACATCCTGCGCACCCTCAGGGGCACCATCCGGAGCGGCACCGTGGGGAAGATCACCGGCAACGTCACCGGTCACCTGGCGGGCGGCGTCGCGGAATGTGTCCGCGTAGATCCGGAGGTCATCCTCCGGGGATGGCAGCGGTCCGGCGTGGTCGGTCAAGGCACCAGCTCCGGCTCCCGTGCCACCAACTCACGGAGCCTGTTCAACGCGCGGTGCTGAGCCACCCGCACCGCACCGGCGGACATCCCCAACATCCGTCCGACCTCGTCGGTGGACAACCCGACAGCCACCCGCAGCACCAGCACCTCGCGCTGGGTGTCCGGCAGCCGGGCGAGCAGCGCGGACAGCCGTCCGGCGCGCTCGGCGGCCACCGCCCGCCGCTCCGGGCCGTCGCTGAGGTCGGGCAGGTCGGGTAGGTGTTCCACCGGGTCCACCGGAGTACGCAGGTCGCGCCTGAACACGTCGGCGACCTTGTTGGCCGCGATCCGGTAGGCGAACGCGACGAACGGCCTGCCCTGTTCGACGAACCGGGGCAGCGCGGTGAGCACCGCCAGACACACCTCCTGGGCAACGTCGTCAGCCGAGACGGCGCAGCCGCTACGGGAACCCAGCCGGGCCCGGCAGTACCGCACCAGCAGCGGGCGCAGCCGCGCCAGCAGACACCCGGCGGCGTCCCGGTCGCCGAAGGCGGCACGGGATGCCAACGAGCCGAGTTCCAGTTCTGCGTCCGGTTCCACCGCGATGCCCACCAGATGACCGGCCCCCTGGTCCGGCGCCCAGCCTCGATGACCGCCGTTCCATCTCACTTCCGCTCACGCACGAACAGAGCCTGACACTCTCTCCGTCCTGGCGGGCGCGAAGTTCCGCACCCGCGCTCGGGCACGTCGGCATGTTCCGAACCTTGGGCAACCGAAGGCTCCCACCCCGATGACCGCGCCACGTCTCGGTGAACCGGACAGTCCGCGGTGATGCCCGCAGGACACGAGCCGGGCGGGGCCGCGCCGAAGAACCCGCGGTGGTCCGCGGGCTACCTCAGGGCATCTCAGGACACCAGACCGCGGCGGAATCCGCAGGCCACCGCCTGGGCCCGGTCGCTGACACCGAGCTTGCGGAACAGCCGCCGCGCGTGGGTCTTCACCGTGTCCTCGGAGAGGAACAGCTCCTTACCGATCTGGCTGTTGCTCTTGCCCTGGCTCATGCCGAGCAGCACCTGCAGTTCGCGTTCGGTCAGGGCCACGTCACCGTTGCCGTTGGCGTGCCGCACCGGTGAACGGGCACCGTTCAACTCGGCCCCCGCCAGGGCGTGGGCGAGCGCGGCGCACACCTCCACATGCGAGGCGTCCCAACGCAGGTAACCGCGCGCACCGCAGGCCACGGCGGCACAGATGTTGCCGGGGTCGTCCGGGGCGCCGAAGACGAGAACCGCGACCCGGGGATGCTGGGTCACCAACCGACGGGTGGTGACGATGCCCGTGTCGACGGCACGCTGGGTGCCAACCAGGACGACGTCCGGGTTCTCCCGCGGGTACCGCTCCAGCAGTTCCTCGCCGCTGGCCACCGTGTCCACCCGGGATACCCCGGGTACGGCCGACATGAACTGGGCCAGACCCTCGCGGACGCCGCGACGTTCGTCACAGATCAGCACCGTGGTCACGCATGCCTCCTCGCCCAGAATGGGCTCAGTTCTGGTGTGTCTCTGTCTTCCTCGGCACGTCACGGCAGGAACTTGACCCATTCGGGTGATGAATCTTCACGAACGGCCCGCAGAGGTACTGGGATGTCCGATCAGGCGGAGGCGGATTCCTGCGTGGCGAGGAACCGTCGGGCGTCCTGCGGCGCCAGTTCGGCGGCGATGGCACGCAGCAGGGCGCCGGCATGGGCCCGCGCCCGGCGGGAGCCTTCCGGATCAGACGAGGACAGTACCTGGGCCAACACGAGCCGGGCCGGCCAGACCAGCGTCGG
>DATCXL010000264.1:0-3101 GCA_036565825.1 Mycobacteriales bacterium | reverse complement strand
CCGAGCCGACCGGCGGTTCGGCCTGCCTGAACCCGAGTGGCGCGCCGGCCGGTTCCTGCGCCCTGCGGATCGTCGACCTCAACACCGGTGGGGCCGGGAACAGCACGGCCCGGCCACCTGACCCGCAGGCACCGCAGGGCTGGTGGATGGGCGCCGGGCCGCCAACGTGTGGACCCACCCCGCCGGTTCCGGTCGCCAACAGCACGTTGGTGACCTCCTCGTTCGTCAGGATGCGCAACAAGACCGCGGCCTACGGCGCCTGGCAGGTGACCTGCGCCGACGCCTCGCGCAACTTCTCGCCACGACTGTGGTGGCTGCCCAACACCAGGGTGGCGCTCGTCGAGGATCATGGCGGCGCCGGCGCGGTCGACACCCAGATCGACCAGATCGTGGCCTCGGTCACCGTCACCAGTGATTGATTCCAGGCCCTCGCCGGGGCGGAGCCCCGGCTCCGGGGTCACGCCGTAGGGGGATTGGTGCTGTGTTGCCTTCTGCGGGGGGAGCTTCGCTCCACCCCCTCCGGGTTTGATACCAGGCCCTCGCCGGGGCAAAGCCCCGGCTCCAAGGTCCCGTGGTCAGGGGGCATGGTGCTGTGTTGCCCTCTGCGGGGTGGAACTTCGCTCCACCCCGCACCCCCCTCAGAAACACACGCTGGTGACGTGATTGGGATGGTCAGGATGGTCGGGTTGGTTCGCGCCCCTTCACCGCGAACGCCCTTCGGCGCGTAAGTCGTGGGCCTGCCCGGGACACCGCCCCCGGCAGGTTGGGCGGCGGATACTGTCAGTGCATGACCGGACAGCGTGGTAACCGGGTCAGCGCGAGGGTCGAAACGTTCACCGAGTCGGTGATCCGGGAGATGACCCGACTGTGCCTGGAACACGGTGGCATCAACCTGGCGCAGGGCTTCCCCGACTTCGCCTGCCCGCCGGAACTGAAGAAGGCGGCCAAGGCCGCTGTCGACGCCGACCTGAACCAGTACGCCATCACCTGGGGCGCCAGCGATCTGCGGGAGGCGATCGCCAGAAAGGTCGCCCGCACCTACCCCGGCTGGACGGTCGACCCGGAACGCGAACTGTGCGTGACCTGCGGCGCCACCGAGGCGATGGTGGCGACCATGCTCGCCCTGGTGGATCCCGGCGACGAGGTGGTGGTCTTTGAGCCGTTCTATGAGAACTACGGTCCAGACGCGATCCTTTCCGGTGCGGTGCCCCGGTACGTCACCCTGCATCCTCCGGACTGGGCAATCGACGAGGCGGAACTGCGGGCCGCGTTTGGCCCGCGGACCCGGGCCATCATCGTGAACACGCCGCACAACCCGACCGGCAGGATGTTCGGCGCGGACGAACTGGCGGTGATCGCCGAACTGTGCCAGCGGTATGGCGTGGTCTGTGTCACCGACGAGATCTACGAACACATCCACTATCTCGGCCCCGGTGGGCACATACCGCCGGCCACCGTGCCCGGCCTCGAGGATCGAACGGTCACCATCAACGCACTGTCCAAGACCTACGCCGTCACCGGTTGGCGGGTCGGCTGGGTGATAGCGCCGGAGCCCTACGCGACCGCCATCCGCACCGTGCACGACTTCCTGACCGTGGGCGCGCCGGCACCGTTGCAGGCCGCCGGAGTGGTGGCGATGGGGTTGCCGGCCGAATACTACGAGGGACTTGCCGAGCGGTACCGGGTCCGCCGTGACATCCTCTGTGCCGCGTTGCGCGAGGTGGGATTCGGGGTGCGCGAACCCGACGGCGCGTACTACCTGCTGTGCGACACCGCCGCGGTGGATTCGGACCGCGACGACGTGGCGTTCGCTCGTCGGCTGGTCGCGCAACTGGGCGTGGCGGCGGTGCCGGGTTCGTCGTTCTACGCGCGACCGGCCAGCGGAGCCGGCCAGGTCCGGTTCGCCTTCCCCAAGCGGGTGGAAACGCTGCGGGCCGCAGCCGACAGACTCCGTCGCCTGCGCGCAACCCCGCCGACGAGTGCCACGCGGTCGCCGACTCGGTCACGCCGCTGACGGCCCGCCGCTGGATAGGGTGGCGGCCGTGCAGACATGGGACGCGATCAGGTCGCGCCGCGACGTCCGTGAGTTCTCCGACCGGCCGATCGCACCCGAGCATCTCGACCGGATCTGTGAGGCCGGCCGGCGCGCACCGTCCTCGCAGAACCGGCAACCATGGGACTTCGTGGTTGTCACCGACCGGGCGCACCTGACCGAACTGGCCACGGTGTGGCGGGGGGCCGGACACGTGGCGACGTCGGCGGCGACGGTCGCGCTGGTGGCGCCCGTGCCGCGGACCGAGCGGGAGCGTGAGCAGGGCCAGTACGACCTTGGTCAGGCGACGATGAGCATGATGCTGGCCGCCGCCGACCTTGGCATCGGCAGCGGTCACGCGGCGGTCGGCGACCAGGCTCGGGCCGGTGAACTGCTGGGCCTGCCGCCGGGCCGGTTCTGCGCCTACCTGGTGGCCTTCGGCCATCCTGCCGGCCGTTCGCTGGCACCGATCCGGCGGCCGGACCGACGGCCCTTCGAAGACGTGGTGCACCCGGACCACTGGTGACGCCGCGTCTTGGGGACCGCGCCCTCAGCGCCCCGGTGAGAGTGGCCTGTGGACAGTGGTCACCTCGGCGCGATATGACCACGGTATGGATCTCGCCGATGCCCGCGCCTTCGTGCGCGACCACCACCGGGGCGTGTTGACCACTTTTCGGACCGACGGGCGACCGCAACTGTCGCCGGTTCTCGCCACCGTCGACGACGCGGGTCGGCTTGTGGTGAGCAGCCGGGAGACGGCCTACAAGGTGCGAAACCTTCGCCGCGATCCACGGGTGTCCTACTGCGGCTTCGAGGACTCGTTCTTCGGCCAGTGGGCCCAGGTGGACGGCACCGCCGAGGTCGTCTCGTTGCCTGAGGCGATGGACGGACTGGTCGCCTACTACCGGTCGGTGGCCGGCGAGCATCCGGACTGGGACGGCTACCGGACCGCGATGGAGGCCGAGCGCCGGGTGCTGGTGGTGATCACGCCGGAGCGGGCCGGCCCGAACCGTTCGGGCTGACCGAAGGGGGTCGGCCCGCCGCCCGGTCATGCGGCCCGACCTGGCCG
>DATCXL010000259.1:0-3700 GCA_036565825.1 Mycobacteriales bacterium | reverse complement strand
CAACTCGGTCACTCCGGTGGCCGGCCGCCGGCACAGGCCGACGCGTTCGGCACCACGTTCGGGTGGGTGCTCGTGGTGGTTCTCCTGGCCACCCTGCCGACCATCCTGCTGTCCGTTGTGGAACGAAGAGGCCAGGACGGGCACCGACCGGCCCCCCACGCCGGACCACAGGCCACCACCGGGCAAACCGAGACACAACTCCCACGGTCGAACGCGCACTGACCACGGTGCGGTCGACGGCGCACCGACCACGCCATGGCGGTGAGCCGACGCCCCCGGCACACGCACAGTCAGCAGAATCGTGTCCAGCAGAAAGAAGCCATCATGACCACAGTCCTTGTCGTCGGCGCGACCGGAAAGCAGGGCGGTGCGGTCACCGACCGGTTACTCAAACACGGCCACGACGTGGTCGCCTACCTGCGTGCCCCGGACTCGCCGCGAGCCCAGGCCCTGTCGGCCAGGGGCGTGCGGCTGGCCGCCGGTGACCTCGCTGACGTCGACGCCCTGCGCAGGGCGGCCACGGGTGTCGACGCGATGTTCGGACTGTCGGTGCCCGGTGTCGGCGGTAGGGACGAGGAGACCGCCCAGGGCCGGCTGATCGTCGACGTCGTCGGGAGGCTCGGCGTCCACCTGGTCTACTCGTCGGTGCGCGGCGCTGACCGGATCGTGAACAGCACGGTCGAGCACGCCAGCAGCAAGCAGCTCATCGAGGAGTACCTGCGCGGCACGGACGTTCCCGCCACCGTGCTGGGTCCGACCTACTTCATGGAGAACGCTCTCAACGTCACGTTCAACCGGCTGCGCGACGGGGTCTTCGCCACCCCGCTGACACCGGGCAAGAGGCTGGACCAGGTCACGGTGCTGGACATCGCCGGTTTGGTCGTGCACGCCATCGAGAACCCCGACACCATGGTGGGGCGACGGATCGACCTCGCCTCCGACAGCGTCACCGGCGAGCAGGTCGCCGCGATCCTGGGTGAGGTTCTCGGCCGGGAGATCCCCTACCAGCAGATCCCACCGGACCAGGTGCGCCAGCGGGCTGGCGAGCAGATCGCGACCATGTTCGCGCGGTTCGAGCAGAACACCTACTTCCTCGACACCGCGGCACTGCGCGCCGAGTACCCGCAGGTGGGCTGGCACGACTTCCGCGGGTGGGCCCAGACGATCGACTGGGACCGCGTTCTGGCGAGCTGACCAGCACTGGCCAGTCGCCGGTGGGTCGGGGACGATCGGACTACCCGACCCGCCGGCTACCGCCGGTCAGACCTGTTCGTCCACCCGTTGACCACCGCGAACGGCCCGCGCGTAGGCCGTGAGCCGCTCCGACGCGGCGGTCAGGGTTTCCTCGCTCTTGCAGAACGCCAGCCTGACCAGATGCCGGCCGGCCTCCTTGTCGTGGTACAGCGCCACACCCGGGATCGCCACCACGCCGGCCTGTTCGACCAACTCGCGGCACAGGGCCAGGCCGTCGTCGTGGCCCAGTGACCGGGCGTCGAACTGCACGAAGTAGGTGCCCTGGCTGTCGTAGGTGGTGATCCCGGCGGCCCGTAGCGCGTCGACCAGCAGGTCACGGCGGTGCTGGAGGCTGTCGCGCTGCCTGGCCACCCAGTCCATGTCGTCACGCAGGGCGCGGGCCACCGCGTGCTGGAACGGCGTGCCGGTTGCGAACGTCACGTACTGCTTGACCGTGCGTACCACGTCGACCAGGTGCGCCGGGCCGCACGCCCAGCCGATCTTCCAGCCGGTCACGCTGAACGTCTTGCCGGCTGAGGAGATCGTCACGGTCCGGTCCCGCATTCCGGGCAGGCTGGCCAGCGGCACGTGCCGCACGCCGTCATAAACCAGGTACTCGTACACCTCGTCGGTGACGGCGACCAGATCGTGTGTCACACACAGGTCGGCGATCTGCGCCAGTTCGGCCGGGTCGAACACCTTGCCGGTCGGGTTGTGCGGTGAGTTCAACAGTAGCAACCGGGTGCGCGGGCCGACCGCGCCGCGAAGGGCCGCCAGGTCGAAGGCGAACCGGTCCCCGTCGTGTGCCAGCGGCACCGGGCGCAGCCGTGCGCCGGCCATCGCGATGGCGGCGGCGTAGGAGTCGTAGAGCGGGTCGAAGACGATCACCTCGTCGTCCGGGTCGCACAACCCGATCATCGCCGCGGTCAGCGCCTCGGTCGCACCGGTGGTGACCACGATCTCGGTGGCCGGGTCGTAGGCGACGCCGTGGTCGGCCGACCGGCGTGCCGCGATCTGTGCCCGCAGTTCGGGAATTCCGGTCGCCGGCGGGTACTGGTTGTGCCCGGACGCGATCGCCTCCCGGGCCGCTGCCAGCAGTCCGGGCGGACCGTCACTGTCCGGGAAGCCCTGGCCGAGGTTGATCGCGCCGGTGGCCTGGGCCAGGGCGGTCATCTCGCTGAAGATGGTGGTTCCGGAGAACTGCCGGAGCCTGGTCGCCATGCGGTCGGTCAATGTCGGCTCCACTCCTGCGGCTGTGTCGGTGGTGGCGTGACCACCCACCTGGCGCGCGGACGCCCGCGGGGATGCGGGCTGCCGATGGTGGAGTCTATCGCGGGCCGTCGGTGTCCCGGGGTTCGCCGGAGCCTTCGGCTTCCTCGGTGTCCCGGGGTTCGACGTAGGGCTCCCGACCCGGCGGATGGCCCGCCGCCTCGGCCCGCCCGCGTCCGAGTTCGGCGTTGAACTCCTGCCCGAGCAGGATCGCGGTGTTGGAGATCCACAGCCAGATCAGGAAGACGATGATCGCCGCGATGCCGCCGTAGGTCTTGTTGTAGTTGCTGAACATGGCGACGTAGACGCCGAATCCCACCGACGCCACGATCCACACGACCACCGCCAGGGCACTCCCGGGGGCGATCCAGCGGAATCCTGGCTGCCTGACGTTGGGTGCCGCCCAGTACAGCAGGGTGATGAGCCCGATCACCACGAGGAGCAGGAACGGCCACTTGGCGATGTTCCAGGCGGTCACCGCGGAGTGGCCCACGCCCAGAACGTCACCGGCCCGGGCGGCCAGACCGCCGGTGAACACCACGATGATCCCGCTGACCGCCAGCAGGACCACCAGCGCGGCGGTCACCGCCAACCGCACCGGGACCGCCTTCCATGCCGGGCGCCCCTCCCCGATGTCGTAGACGATGTTGGAGGCCCGCATGAAGGCCGCGACGTAACCAGACGCCGACCACAGGGCCACCACGATGCCGCCGACCAGGGCCGCCCCGGCACCGCCTCGGTCGCGCTGGAGTTCGGTCAGGAAGGTGGTCAGGATCTGTCGCGCCGGCCCGGGTGCCAGGCTGCCGAGGTTGTCGACCAGCGGCTGGGTGGTCCCGCTGCCCAGCAGACCCAGGATGGACACCAGGGCCAGCAGCGCCGGAAAGATCGACAGCACGCTGTAGTAGGTGAGCGCCGCGGCCCAGTCGGTGAGGTTGTCCCGTCTGAACTCGGCCATCGTGCGGCGCGCCACACCCAGCCAGGACCGACGTGGCAGGTCGGTGGGCGTCGGCGCGGGACCGCCCCCGGTCGGGCTCTGGTGCTGGCCTCCGGTCATCACGCACCCCCTCCGGGCCAACGCTTATCTACCCAACCATGCGCTGCATTATTCGGACGAATCAGGCGCTCACCGGGCGGTGTGCACGGCGGCTCGGAGCGCGAGGCAGTGTCGTGCCGCCCTGCTGGCCAGCACCAACCGGGT
>DATCXL010000246.1:0-3427 GCA_036565825.1 Mycobacteriales bacterium | reverse complement strand
CCACGGTCAACTCGGCCGTACCCGTCATGCACGCCGACACGGTGGACATGTCCGCGTTGACCTTCGGTGGAGTGGTCGTGGTGACCACCCTGCAGGGTCCACTACGGACGTTGAAGTTCTCCATGGACCGGGTGGTCATGCACGACTACACACTGGACGCGCCCGGCGGGCCTGACGGTGGCGACCTGGGCCTGTCCATCGGTACCCTCACACTTGAGTCCGATGTGGACTTCTACACCACCAGGATGTCCGGCCTGCTGTCCGGCACGATACCGGTCACCTTCACTCCGGACGCTCCGCCGCCGCTGGTGCCGTCGACGTTGAGCTTCACCGACTTCACCTCCGAGCAGGTCTTCGTCCGGTCCGACAGTCTGGACGCGGCCGGCCTGGGGGAGGTGCCGGGTAACACCTGACGACGCATGGCACAGGCCCTGGACGGCAGAGCGGCCCGCGAGGACGCGGGTCAGTCGGTCAGCGCGTTCAACTGCCGGCGTACCTCGGCCACCTCGGCTGGTTCGGATATCTGCTGGTCCCAGCCGCGCAGCGCGGCCAGGCCCTGGCGGCGATGTTCGCGCACCCTCGCGAGCTGGCTCGACCGCCCGGCCAGTTGGGCCAGTCGCAGGTGGGTGAGCGCCGCGCCGACACCGGTGTCCTGACTACCGCGCAACTCCAGGCTCCGGCACAGCATCGCCTCCGCCGCAGCATGGTCGCGGTCCAGGGCAAGCAGTACCGATGCGATGTTGGCAAGGCATCGCGCCTGACCGACCTCGACTCCCCGCTGGTCATAGAGCTGTTCAGCCTCCGCCCACAGCTCCCGTGCCCGCCTCTCGTTGTGGTCCCGCAGCGCCACCACTCCGAGTAACTCCTGCGCGTGCGCCTGCCCGACCACATCGCCGGAACGTTCGGCCACCGCGAGCGCTTCGTTGAGCCGGGCGTACGCGGAATCCGGCTGACCCTGTCGGAGCAGCGCGGCGCCCAGGTTGGTCAGGTCCACCGCGCGGCCGACCTCGTCG
This sequence comes from Mycobacteriales bacterium, assembly GCA_036565825.1. Taxonomy (GTDB): domain Bacteria; phylum Actinomycetota; class Actinomycetes; order Mycobacteriales; family DASULA01; genus DASULA01. The sequence goes on along the minus strand of DATCXL010000246.1, from coordinate 2,414 downwards.
TCGCGCGGTCGCAGTTTGGAACTGCGTTGGATCTCAGAGAGCGCCTGGTCGAACTGCCCGTGGGTGAGATGGAGCAGGCCCCGGTTGGTGTGGAACCACGCCCCGCCCCGACGCCGATCCGCGGCGTCCCCCACCAGCCGTTGCGCCTCCACCAGATGATGGTCCGCCCCGGTGAGATCACCGAGCGTCCGGCAGATCGCGACGAGCCGCAGGTGCCCGGTCAGTAGGGCGCCACGGTCGCCGAGTCGCTCGGCGGCCCCGGCCATGGCCTGCGCGACGTCCTGCCGGTCGCTCGGCCGGTTCTCCAGGGTGAACCAGACCTCCAGGGAGTCGGCGACCGACCACAGATGCGACGCGGCCCTCCTGGGCGGATCGGTCATCCCCAGTAGTTGCGCGCAGGCGCTGTCCTCGGCCCGAAACCAGTCGCATGCTCGGGCAACATCGGAGGGCGGTGCGCCGGAGGACAGCACCGCCGCATGTCTGGTCGCCCACCGTCCGTAGTGTTTGATCAGGCGGGCCGGTCCACCCCTGGCCGGCCTGCCGGCCGTGCGCCCCAGTGACCTGGCCTCCTCCAGCACCAGGTACCGGGCCGGGCGGAGCCGCTCCACCACCCTCTGGCCGACCAGCTCGTCGAGCAGGTGGGCGGTCCGTGACCTGTCCTCGTCGATCAGTGCGGCCACCGCCGCCTCCGACAGCACCGACACCGGAACCTGGGCCAGGCTGGCCAGCAGTGTTCGCGCACCGTCGGAGGCGCCTTTAAGGAGCAGCTTGCGGACGTAACTGGCCATCGTGGACGGTTCGCGGTCACCAAAGTCTTCGAGCAGGTCGCGCAGTGAGATGCGGGGGCTTCGGGCCAGCCGTTCACCGACCGCGATGGCGGCCCGGGCACGCCCCAGGTACTTCTCGGCGAGTTCGCGGGCTCCCCGAGGATCAGCCTCGATCCGATCCCGCACGCTGGAGCCGCGGTGATCTCCCGGATCCTGTCGGGCGGTGAGCTCCAGGGCGGGTCCGACGTCCAGCGGAGCGACAGGTACGGCGGGAAGGTGCAGCGTGGACAGGTCGAAACCACCGGCGACGACCAGGTAGGCGTCGGGAACGGGAGCGACCAGCCAGGCGACCTGCTCGGCGCTTATGACATTGTCGAGCACCAGCATCCGGCCACCACGCTGTAACTCGTCGCGGGCCTTGCGTCCGGCGGCCTCCACGTTCGGGACCAGCCCGGGGTCGAGTCCCAGCGCGGTCAGTACCCTGATCGCCACCCGCCGGGCGTTGTCGGGCCGGCGCTGGTTGTGGCCGAGCAGGTTGACGTAGTCCTGCGACGCCTCGTCGGGGACCACCCGGCGGGCGGCCTCGATCGCCACCGACGACACGCCCATTCCGGCCACCCCGTGTACCAGCACCACCCGATGCCGGCGCAGGGTGTCGGCCACCGCGTCGATCGCCGAGTCTCGGCCGAGCAGGTCCGCCCGTGGTGGCAACGGGACATTCGGTGGTGTCGGTGGCTCCTCCACTGGTTCTGAACCGGTCGTTCGGCTCACCACCAGTTGAAGGATCATCGATGCTGCGGCCAGCGCCGACGGCGGTGCCCATCCCAGGTTGCCGAGCAACCCGTTGCCAAGTGCCTCGGAGACCAACTGGACCACGAACGCCAACCCGGCCAGCCCGACGGTCCACTTGGGAGCGTGCTGCCAGCGTATCCACGAACCCCGCCCGCGCACCCGCCTCACCGGAGCACCCCCGCGGCCAGTCCGCGGACCACCCACCTGCCGGTCACCAGGACGAGCAGCAGCGGAACGGCCATGCTGACCACCGCGCCCGCGGACAGTACGCCCGAGGAGGTGGTGAACGCCCTGACCTGGCCGAGCAGCGCCAGGGTGATCGATCCGCTCTGCGGTCCGGACAGGATCAACCCCACCACCAGGTCGTTCCACACGAAGACGAACTCCAACACGGCGACCGCCAGGATGGTGGTCCATCCGCGGGTGACCACAGTGGTCAGTGCGGACGCCCGTTCGGTGTCCCCGCCGAACCGGCCGAGCTCGCGGGGAGGTATGGCGCGAAAGGCCGGGCGCAGCAGCAGTACCGCGAAGGGCGCCCCGAAGGCCACGTGGATGAGGGTTAGCCAGGTCGGCGCACCGAGCACGTGCAGTCGGTCGAAGGCCGTCTCCAGCGGGTCGGCCACCGCCTGCACCGGAACGACCGCGAGTACCGCGGTGACGGCGACCATGATCCGCCGGGTCCGCACCGGCAGGGCGCCACAGGCCAGTGAGTGTGCCGCCGGAACCGCGATCAGCACCAGCAGCGCGGTGCTCAGGATGGACCGCCCGGTGGTGGTCAGCAGCGCGGACCCCAACTCGCCACCGGCGAACGCGGCCCGGTAGGAGTCCAGCCCGAGGCCATCCCGACCGGGTATC
>DATCXL010000240.1:0-4074 GCA_036565825.1 Mycobacteriales bacterium | reverse complement strand
GCCGCCGACCTCCTTCAGGTGCACGGCGATGAAGTGGTCGGCGTAGGTCTGGGCCTGTGCGCCGGTGGTGAGCTGCTGGCCCGCGTACCGGTGCATCGCCTCGAACTGCGGTCCCGCGATCGCCGGGCTGCCCTCGGGTGGGAAGAAGATCTGCTGCGCGGCGAGCTGGCTGTGGACCTCACGGTCGACGAAGGTGTGCGCCCAGGTGAGCAGTCCGCCAGCCACGAGCAGGATCGCGGCGAGGAAGAGACCCACGGTGCTGACGAGCACATCGAAGGTTCTGCGTTTCATGACGGTTCTCCTTCGGCGCGGCGGCGAACGTGAGGTGGTTTCTCGCGTGTCGTCCGGGTGCACCACACATGTTCCGGTGGCGAGGGCCTCTCCGACCGAGGCGATGGTCTGTGACAAAGGGGGCCAAGGTCCCGGGTATCTCCGGTCGACCAGGGCTAGGGTCACTCCACCACCGCAGCAGCAACAGCACCGGTCAGGACAACCACCCCCGACGGCATGGGAGGCCGGCCACGGCGCCGGCCGCGACCATCGGTCACGTCTCCGCCCGTGGACATCGGGAGCGTCCGCCCTCGCCATGGCCGACGCACTAGTTTCACGGGTGTCGCTGTCGTATGTCCTGTTGGGAGTTGGTAGCCGTGGACGACTTCGGGTTGGGTGCCGGGAGCATCGACCGACTGCTGGAGGACACCCGGAGGGTGTTGGAGGAGATGCGTCCCGGCGACGGCGAGCCGCCCGCCCCGGGGGAACTGCGCGGAGAGGGTCAGGCCGCCGACGGCCAGGTTCGTGCGGTCGCCGTCGCCGGTGGTCGGCTGGAGTCGCTGACCGTGAACCCGCGGGCCATGCGGATGGGTTCCGAGGCGCTGTGCGAGCAGATCGTCGTCGCGGTGAACGCCGCGCTCGACGACCTGCGGGGCAGGGTCGAAAACCAGGCGGTCACGGCGGGCGCGGTCGATCCGGCCGCACTCACCGAACAGATGAGGGATCTCCACACCGAGTCCGCGCGTCAGATGGAGATGTTCACCCAGGGCATCAGGGACGCGCTCGACCAGATCTCCCGATCCACGAGGAGGTGAGCCGAGGGTGGCTGACCAGTTGGAGGTCCATCCGCCGAGCCTGCGTAGAGCGGGCAAGGAGTTACAGGACGTCGCCGGCCGGTTGAAGACCGCCTGGCAGGACCTGCAGAACACCGTGCAGGGAATGGGTGAACTGTTCGGCGACGACATGGTCGGCTCGCTGATCGGGACGTCCTACCGGTCCGCGCACGGCATGGCACATGACTCGTACACCTCGGCGGCCGAGGGGCTGCGCGATGTCGGTGACGGGCTGGTGGTCATGGCCGAGGTGTACGAGCGGGCCGAGCAGGCCACCATCGAGGAGTCGAGCACGGTGGGTCGATCGCTCTGATGGGGATCGAACTGCCGGGCGAACTCGCCGACCTGCTGAACGAGTTGGGTTACATCTGGCCGAAGGTCGACGAGGAGAAGCTGTTCCAACTCGGCCAGCACTGGATCGAGTTCGGCTCGGCGCTACGGGACACCGCCCAGGACGCGACCACCATCGCGACGGCGGTCTGGACCGACAACACCGGGCAGGCCATCGAGGCGTTCAGGGCCAGTTGGGACGATCATGACTCCCCCATGTCGGTACTGCGGGACAGCATGGTGGCCGCACCGGTGATCGGGGCGTGCCTGTTCATCTGCGCCGCCGTCGTCCTCGCCCTGAAGATCAACGTGATCGTCCAACTCACCATCCTGGCGATCGAGATCATCCAGGCGATAGCCACCGCCGTGGTGTCGTTCGGTGCGTCCCTGCTGGAACTCCCGGTGTTCAAGAAACTGGCCGACCTGGCGATCAACTTCATCATCACCAAGGCGATGGAGGCCATCCTTGGTTAGCGGAGGCAAGGCTGCGGGCAAGGCCGCGGGGAAGGCTGCCGAGGGGATCATCGCCAACGCGGCGAAGGACCTGTTACGCGTCGTCTCCAAGGACGTCGAGAAAGGCGCGGCCCGGGACGCCGGCAGGTCCATCGAGAAGGACCTCGGCAGAACCCTCGGAAAGGACCTGGAGAAGGACCTCGGTAGGGGCCTGGACAAGGACGCGACAAAGGCGCTCGACGACAGGGCGCTGTGCGGCGACCCGGTCGACGTCGCCACCGGCGAGGTGGTGACACAGCATGTCGACGTCGAACTGGCCGGAGTGCTACCGCTGGTGCTGGCGCGAACCCACAGTTCGTCGTACCGGCGGGGCCGCCACTTCGGCCCGTCGTGGTCGTCCACACTGGACCAGCGACTGGAGGTCGACGCGGCGGGTGTGTGCTACCTGGCCGACGAGGCCATGGTGCTGTACTACCCGCGGCCGAACCCCGGCGAGAAGGTGCTGCCCGAACGTGGCCCACGGTGGCCACTCACCCCGACCGGCGACGGTGGCTACACGGTGACCCAGCCCGAACGTGGGCGCACCCTGCGGTTCGCCCACCTCGGCGAGGGAATGACCCGGCCGCTGGTGTCGGTCTGTGACCGCAACGACAACCGGATCGACATCGACCACGATCCCGACGGCACACCAGCCCTGGTCCGTCACTCCGGCGGGTACCGGATAGCGGTCGTGACTGCCGGTGGCCTGGTCACCGATCTGCGACTGCTCGACACCAGCACACCCGACGGCATCTCGCTGGTGCGGTTCGGCTACGACCCCGACGCACGTCTGGTCGAGGTGACCAACTCCTCTGGTCTGCCCATGGTGTTCGACTACGACACCGACGGTCGGATGACAGGTTGGCAGGATCGCAACGGCGTCTGGTACCGCTACACCTACGACGGCACGGGCCGCTGCGTGCGCACCGCCGGCCGCGACGGGTACCTGGACGCCACCTTCACCTACGACGACGAGCGGATGGTCACCGCCGCGACCAACTCGCTCGGCCACACCACCACCTACCACCTCGACCAGCACGGGCAGGTCATCCGCGAGGTCGATCCGCGTGGGCACGCCACACTGTCCGAGTGGGACAGTGATGGCCGGCTGACCGCCCGCACCGACCCGCTCGGCCACACCACCCGATACAGCTACGACACCTCGGGCAACCTGGCCGCGATCGTTCGTCCCGACGGCGTGGGGACACGGATCGGGTACGACGGGATGCGGCGGCCCACCGCGGTCACCGACCCGGACGGGGCGGTCTGGCGGCATGCCCACGACGAGGCTGGCAACCTGGTCGCCGCGACGGATCCGGCCGGGGCGGTCACCCGTTACGGCTACGACCGGGCCGGTCGGCTGACCTCGGTCACCGACGCACTCGGCCACCGCCTGGAGGTGGGAACGAACGCCGCCGGACTCGTGACCTCCATGTCCGAACCGGACGGTTCGGTCACCCGGTACGAGCGGGACGGCTTCGGCCGGGTGAGCGCCATCACCGATCCTGTCGGTAACACCACGCGGTACGGGTGGACGATCGAGGGGTCGTTGGCCTGGCGGATGCTCCCGGACGGCGCCACCGACCGGTGGAGCTACGACGCCGAAGGCAACCTGATCGCACACGTGGACCCGCTGGGTCAGGTCACCTCCTGGGTCACCGGGACGTTCGACCTGCCGGCCGCTGCTGTCGGACCAGACGGCCGTCGTACCTCATTCGCCTACGACACCGAGTTGCGCCTGACGGCGGTGACCAACCCGGCCGGGCAGACCTGGTCCTACGCCTACGATCCGGCCGGGCCACTGGTGTCGGAGACAGACATCAACGGCCGCACGTTGAACTACGGCTACGACGCGGCCGGGCAGTTGATCTCGCGCGCCAACGCGGGTGGACAGGTCATCTGGTTGCGGCGCGATGCGATCGGCAACGTGATCGAGCAACGCCACGGCCCGGCCAGCGTGAACGGCCCGGACGGTGCCGACGGCGCCGATGGCGCCGTCACCAGGTTCGTCCGCGACCGGGCCGGCCGGGTGGTCCGGGCCACCGGTCCGGACGCCGACCTCACCCGCACCTACGACCCGGTGGGCCGGGTGCTCTCGGAGACCACCAACGGCCGCACGATCACCTTCGGCCACGACCTTCTCGGCCGC
>DATCXL010000237.1:0-5350 GCA_036565825.1 Mycobacteriales bacterium | reverse complement strand
GTCTCAGTCGTCTGATCCGGCAGGGTGACCGTGAGCACCACACTGCCCGCATTCGCCGCGGTACCAGACGAGTCGGTCACCGTCACGCTCAGCGGCACCACGTCACCCAAGTCGAACGGCATCACCCACCCCCGATCATCGTCGCGCCGCTACCGGCCGCACCGACCATGGACGCGCCAGACCCGACCGAGCCGGCCATCGACCCGACCGCGTGTGCCGCGGGTGCCATCACGCCCCGGGACGGCGCTGCGGCCACATCAGCTCGGAAGGTGGCGATCAACCCGCCCGGATGCGAGGTGCCAGCGTCGAACGTCGCCGTCGCCGAACACGCACCCACGGCCACCAGAGCCCTGGCGGCCACATACAGCGCGTCGTTGACCGCAGACCCAGACGACACCAGCGACGCCACCGGGACGTACCCGGCCGACCAGGTCACCGACGACCCGGCCGACGCGTCGAACCGCCCGGCCGCGACCACCGCCAACTCGTCACCCTGCCCCGTCTCACCGGTTGCACCCGTGGTCACCGACGTCTGACCGGTTCCACCGGGCGTGCTGCTCGCCACCTCGTCCAGCGGCTGGGCGGCCTGGCCGGAGTACTCCATGACGACCATCTGGGCTGACCGTGCCGACGACAGGCTGATCGTGACCGTCGCCGGATCACCGGCCCGTGCGACCCGCCACCACAGGTACAGGCCAGTCGTGTCCACAGCGGACACGGCCAGCGTCCACCCAGACGGTGTGCCGATCGTCGTGTCCGCGTTCGCGACCAGGATGAGCAGGTTGCCGGTAGACGGTGCCGCACCGAGTGCCGCCGTCAGGGTCGCACCGTCAGCCGACGACGCCGTGCTGGCCTGCTGCACCAGGGTCAACGGCACCGCTCACCTCCAGGAAGGTGCGAGGGACGGCAGGCGGACGCAGACCAGCCGTCCCTCGCACGACTCACTCGGCGGTCTGACGTGGACGGGCCCGACGGCCCTTCGGCGGGCTCGACCGGACCTGTTCCTCAGACGCCGTGGTCGGTGGTTCCTGTGGTGGCTCGAACTGAGCCGCGATGTGCCCGCGGATCGCGAGCTGCTCGTCTACCGCCGGCACCCGGTCGGCCTTGCCTTGGGCGAGGAGCCCTGCACGCTCCCGTAGCAGCGCGGCGATCTCCGCCTGGCGGGCCGGATCACGCAGCCACGCCTGCCGGACCGGTTCGTCAGTGGGTAGGTCAGACATGAGCGCCCTCCGAGGTGGTGGTGGAATCACGGGCAGGTCGTCGACGCCCACCAGTGGTCCGGGGTCGTAGTGCAGATGAGCGGGACGCACATCCCAGTCAATCGGCACCTGATCGGTGACCCGGCGCCGGTGCCACCCGCCGAACGATCCGTCCGAAAAGTGCCCCGACCACTCCGCGCGGAACGCGGTGACGACGGTTCTGGGCAAGTAGATCAACCCGAACCCGAAGTAGGAGCAGAACGGTTCGCCCGTGTCGACATGGGAGCCGTCAGTGCGCCGATGACACCACACCGGTGCCCGCAACGGCACAGAGCGCACAGTGGTGACGTACAACCGGTACGGGGCAACCAGAACACGGTCAGCGGTCTGGCGTGCGTGCGCGGCGAACAGGGCCAAGTCGTGCCCGTCCACAGCGATGTCCCACTCGACGAGCAACACGTCGTCGTCAACTTCGGCCAGTGGGGCGTAGTCGTAGTCACGGAGAATGAGCCGCTCGATGGTGTCCTGCACGTACGCCCGGCCCGGCGGAACCACCGCCGGCCAGGACCGCAACAGCCTCACCGACGTCTCCCAGTCGCGTACACGTCACACACGCCCGGGTGGTACTCGACGTGCACGTCGTCCACACCAGACAGGACCCTGCGGATTACGTCTGGATCGATGTTGCCGTAGTGCTCCCCGGGCCGAAGCTTCGCGCCATCGTGCCCGGAGTGGGGTTTTCGGCCCGGTCCAGCGCAGGTCAACACCAACAGACCATCTGGACGCAGGTAACCCAGGCACGCGGCAACCACACCGCCCGGATCGGGTGAGTGCTCCAACACCTCGCAGCAGATCACCAGGTCCGCGAGCCACGGTGGCGACCAGTCTCGACAGTCGGCCACCACATCCACTGCCGGGCCGGCGGCCAGATCGATCGACAGGTACTCGGCACAGGTGACGAGGTCGCGGACACCCCCGTTGATGTCCCGCCCGCCGACCTCGACCACCCGGTCGAACACGCGCCCGCCCACGACTCCAGCGACGAAATTGCGGGCGGACGCGTGCACCACGACCTCCTAGAAGACCGGAGTGACCAGGCCGGTACCGCCCACCTTCTGCATGCCGTTGGTGAACCGGCCGAAGGTGTACGCGAAGTAGCTGTAGGCGACCATCAGGACACCCAGCGACGCGGCGGCGGGCTGCTCGGCACGGATGAACAACGGCGCGTTCGGGTCCTCCCACAGGTGGCACTCGCTGGCGGGGACGACGTGAATCTCGTCCTCGTTGGTGCCCGCACCCAGGTTCGTGGCGATGTTGTTGTCCACCACAACCAGCAGGCCGTTGGGCAGCACGCCTCGGACACCACCGTTGTACGGGGTGTTCAGGTTCGTTCCCGCCGCCTGCACCGGAATGCCCTGGGAGTTGACCATGGGCCAGGTGTTGCTCATCTGGCTGGACAGCCAGTACCAGCGCCGGGAGTGCATCACCGCGTGCGTCGGGGTACCCAGCGCGAGCATGGCCGCCTCGACGCCTGCCGCCGCGCCGAGGATCTTCGGGTACAACTCGGCACCGGTTGGGCTGGTGTCGGTGTACGAGTTGGACGCCGCGACGTTGGTCAGACCGGTGCTGGCCTGGTTGAGCAGGGTGTTGTCCAAGGTGGTGGCCACCCGGTTGAACAGGTCCTGCATCACCACCTCGGAGATGCCGGTGCCACGGTCGATGGCCTGCCGAGACACGGTCTGCTGGCCCGCCGCGGTCTGCACCGAGATGGTGAGCAGGGTGTCGTCCATATTCGTCTCGGCCACCGCCGAGTTCTCCGAGGTCTGGATCCCGGCACTGGACGCGGTGGTGACCCTGGAGATCTCCACAGCCATGCCCGCCTCGGGCAGGGTGTGCCGGTTGCACATGTCCGCGAACGGACGCAGCGCCGCGGTGGCCGGGGCGTACAGGTCGGTAAGGTACTGCGGCACCGTCAGCCCGGAGAACGCGCCGGTGCCCACGGCGCGCTGGAAGTACGCGGCCCGCTCGACCCGCTCCTCCCGCATGTGCTGCGACAGGCGGTGCACCGACTCGACGTCCTGGAACAGGAACTGCCTGGCGACGTCGGCCAGGAAGCTGGTGCCACGCGGGTCGGTGTCCGGCCGGTAGGTGCGCTCCTCCGAGCCGATCCGCACGACCCGGTCGTAGGCCGGACGGCCCACGCCGGTCGACTGGCGCTCGGTGAGAGCCTTCTCGTTCTCCAGCTCCTCGGCGCGCACCTTCTGCGCCATGTCGAGCTTGGTGCGGATGCCCTTGATGTCGGTCTTGGCCTGGTCGCGGGCCTCGAACAGGGCCTGGACCTGCCCGTCCTCATCCTGCGTGAGAGACGAACGGCCCTCCTCGGTCGCCTTGTTGAGGATCAACTTGGCCTCGGCGATGGAGCGGTCCCGGCGGCGCTCGGCCGCCTCCAACTCCACCTCGATAGCCGCGATCGTTTCGGTGATGGTCGGCATGATCTGCCTTCTGTGATTGTCGGATGGGATGCCTTCCGCGCATGCCAACCCCGGCGTCATCTGGCCAGAGCAGTATGCGGTCACCGCGCCGGCTATCAGGGCCCGGTGAGTAGATGATAAACCTGCCCGCTGTCAGTCGACGTCGAGTAGACGCGACAACAGGACGATGCTGCGTCCCCGCGGTTCGGTCTGATCGACTGGCTGTGCGGTGATCTCGCTGCGCGCGCGTAGCAGTTCGAATGCCTGCCGCGCGGCCAACTCTGGTAGCCGCGGGATCGCGGCAAGAATCTCGCCCGAACGCAGTGCGACCGTGGTGTTCGGGTTCGCCCCGTAAGTCACCGGGCCGACGTCCCCGCGTTCCAGGTCGAACTCGTTGATGCGAAACTCGGTGTAGTCCGGCGACCAGGTGCCGTCGTTGATGCGGAACATGAACGACTGTTCGGTGACGTCGCGGCCCTCGATCGCGTGGATCAGGTCCTGCACGTCGGCCCGATTCGGGTTGAGCAACGCCCGGTCACCCAATCCCGTGGAGTCCTCCCACAGCTCCAGCCGGCCATTTGTGGTCCGCGCCATCGGCATACCGGCGTGGTTGAACCGGTACACCACGTCCGGACCCGCCGCGAGGGTCTTGGCCGCCGCGCCCGCCGACACGACCTCCCGGTACGGGCCGAACATGTCCCACATCTCGTAGGACCGCTCGTACATCGACGCGTACCCCTCGACCTGGTACCAGTTCTTGCCGTCCCGCTCGACCAGTTCGGCGCGCATCTGTGACGCGAACTTCAACTCTGCCCGGCGCGGCTCGTCACAGGGAAGGCCCAGGGTGCGGCCACGGGAAGCGGTGACACGGGCCTGCGCGGCCAGTGCGTACAGGTCGTCGGTCATGCCTGTGCTCCCGTCGGTTGAGTTCGTGGCGCACCGAAAAGCCGATCGAACTCGGCTATCTGCGCGTCGGTCAACGGCGGCAACTCGTTCAAGCCCCGAGCCTCACTCGGTGCCAGAACCCGCGAGTCGATCTGCGCCGCGATGGTTCGCGCCCGCGCCTCGGGATCCATCCGCAGCAGGGCGTCGGTGTTCAGTTTCACGTACTGCGGACGCGGGGTGAGCTTCCCCAACGCGTTCTCACGCCGAATGACGGCCGGACCCAGATTCATGATGAGGAACTGCAAGTTCCGCTGCGTGATGCTGGCGTAGGTGATCGAGCCGGTCGACACCGCGGCATCGATCAGATCACCGGGGCACCCGAAGAACCGGGCGATGTCACCGATCCCATACCGCTTCGCGTCGAGGAAGTCGGTCTGATTCGCCATGAAGTCATTCATGGTGAACTCCCAGTCCGACCCGTGCACAAACAGATCACCGTTCTGAACGGACGCCTTGTACCGCTGCTTGACCAGGTCCGCCTCTTTCGGGCTGATCGTTCTGTTCGCGTGGCGCATCCGCGCGGATGGCACCTTGCCGTTACCGAACCAGTCCAGGGCGAACTGCTGGGCGGACAGGTACTCCCCGATCGACCAGGCGGCGTACGCGATCGGCGACAGACCAACCGGCAGCCCAGACACGGTGAACTGCTTCTCGTGCCACACCTGATCCGGGGTGTACTCCGTGCCGGCGATGCGGTACTTGGCCAGCAGGCCCTTCTCCTGGATCACCGAAACC